>JABJAS010000147.1 GCA_018666055.1 Halieaceae bacterium
AGGGTTTGTATTCGCCCGTCAACAGCAGGAACGACCGCCGCGCGGGTTCGTAACCGAGGGTCTGGGAATTCGAGAATTTTTCTGATGGCCATAGTCTTTGCTCAGGCGTTGCAGTGTACGAAAAAGATGTCAATTGCACCGTCGTGACCTTGTAAGGCCTTAACCGTCAGCGCACACTCACCATTATACCGGTAAGCAGTGATACGCCAATTTTCTCTAGTCTGTGGTTTAAGTTTGCCATTGTACTGGGGCTAAATGTCTGGGAGATAGAGCCTGGAGCAGCGGTTTAACAAACAAGGGCGCGGTGCGCGTGGGTTATTCAAGTCGGCACCGTGGTTCTACTGTGCGCTATTTGTTGCGTGTTTGGCGGCCGTTCCTGTGAGCCGCGCCGAGAGTGAGATTCCCCGGCTTACTGAGGGCGCGCCCGACACCTATTCAGTGCAGCGTGGCGATACCCTTTGGGACATTTCAGCGCTGTTTCTTAATGAGCCCTGGCGCTGGCCGGAGCTCTGGCGCGTTAATCCGACGGTTCGAGACCCAAATTTGATTTACCCGGGAGACGTTCTCTACCTGCGGTGGGACAATGGTGCGCCGGGCATTTACCTTTCGGAGCGCACCGTGGCGAGCGGCGTAACAAGACTCTCCCCGACTATGCGCAGCGAACCACTGAAAGTGGCAATACCCGAGATGCCGCGCGATCTGATTGAACCCTTCATCAAAAACCATCGCTTTTTACGGGACTTCAATTCTCAAGATCAACCCCGAATTCTTGCGGGTTATGGGGGCCGACTCATTTCAGGTGTGGGGGACTCGGTTTACGTGACGGGCAACGTAGCATCAGCCGGCGAAAACTATGACGTTCTTCGGTCAGCTCAAGAACTCATCGATCCAGTGACAGGCGAGAGCCTTGGACAGCTCATGGTGTTTGTTGGGCGTGTGGCGCTCTCCCAGGCTGCGGCAAGCCAGGAGCAGGCGAGTCGATTTGATGTGGTGGTGGCGCGCGAAGAATTACGCGCGGGTGATTTATTATTTCCGGTCGTCGATGGCAGAGTCGTTTCAACATTCCGCCTGCGGCCACCCGACACCACGCTTAAGTCGGCCGAGCTGCTCTCCGTTGACAGCGGTGTTTCGCAAATTGGCACGCTCGACGTGGTTGCTGTCAATCTCGGTGACGTGGACGGTAGTGAGGTTGGTCACGTTTTTGCGATTGAAAAGCACGGAGACCGTATCAGCGACCCGGTATCGGGAAAGTGGTTGTCGCCGCCGCCCGTGCGCGCTGGCACCCTGATGTTATTTGCGGTTCACGAGCGCGCAAGTTTTGGCCTTATTTTGGGCGCTAATCAGCCGCTGTCTGTTGGCGATAAGCTCGCGATGCCCTAATTCGACGGCAAAGGATTGCCGTCGCACATCAACTCAAGGATGAGTTATGCCGCATTACTTCACTGGTGGTCTCCAGCAGGGGTCGCGTTGGATTGGATTTGCTCGGTTCTTAAACGAAGGTGGTGTTGAGCGTCGTCGCTTACTTGAGCGCTTTCCCTCACCCGCTGCGGTTCTGGATGAGCCGACAACAGGCCCGATAACGCTTTGGCGTGACGCAATTTTGAGCGACGCGTCAGAACAAGCGAAGCGCTTGCCCCTGGCCTCTTGGATCATGACGCTTGTTGATGATGAGTACTCTGCACTGCTCGCCGAATGTAATGACGCGCCCCCTACCCTCTTTGGAATGGGCGATACATCATTGTTGAGCCGGCCAGCGATCGCGATTGTGGGTACGAGGCGTCCGTCGCTTGACGGATTGCGCTTTGCTCAACAATTTGCCTACGAGCTTGCCCGCGCGGGTTTCGTCATCGTGAGTGGTTTGGCACAGGGCATCGATGCCGCGGCGCACTGGGGTGCTTTGCGCGCAGGAGGCCAGACGATTGCGGTTATGGCGACGGGAATCGACGCCGTTTACCCGCGTGTCAATCGCTCGCTTGCCACGGTGATTGGCAAAGAAGGTTTGCTTTTGTCACAGTTTTTGCCCGGGAGTGTTGCGCTTAAGCACCACTTTCCTCGCAGGAATAGGACTATTTCAGGCCTGTCTCTTGCCACGCTGGTCATCGAGGCCGGCTCTCCCAGCGGTACGCTCATTACAGCGACCGCTGCGACCGAACAGGGGCGTGATGTTTATGTGCTTCCTTGGTCGATAACGCACTCAATGGGTCAGGGTTGCCTGCGCTTACTCATGGACGGCGCCCTACTCGCGCTGACACCTGCCGATGTGATCAGTGGTGTTCGTTGGCAGGGACTCGTGGGGGTTAATGATCCCCCTCAAACCTCGGCTGTGACGGTCAAGCTGGCGTCGGCGAACGACATAAATGACGCCGATCAAGAGCTTCTTTCTCTTATTGGCGACGGTTGCCATGCGGCTGAAGAATTGGTTTCGTCGCTAGAGTACGCCTTGCCTCAGCTGCTCCAACAACTGGTCAAGCTCGAGATTAAGGGTCTGTTAGTGCGTGAATCTGGCGGTTATCGGCAACGACATGATCGAGACTGAGTTAAACTTGGGCCCTCAACAGTGCGAATGGTCAATTTTATGACGTCTTCTTGGCGGTTAAAGCTTGCGGTATCCAGTATTCGGGCAGGTGACGTGATTGCCTGTCCCGCGGAGTCTGTGTGGGGCCTGTCTTGCAGTCCATGGCGCCTTTCTGCCGTGCAGATGCTTTGTCACATGAAGCAAAGAGCGCTTTCAAAGGGCGTTATCGTCGCGAGCCATTGTGTAGAGCACTTTAGCCCGCTCCTCGATGCGCTGCCTGTTGAGCATCGCCGTAAGATCATGAGTTCATGGCCGGGCCCAGTCACATGGCTTGTTCCAAACCATGGGTTTTTCCCCCCCTGGGTCACGGGACAAAGCAGGGAGGTTGCCATCCGTGTGACCTCCGCGCCCGCGCTGTCGCGGTTGTGTGAGGAGTTC
>JABJAS010000148.1 GCA_018666055.1 Halieaceae bacterium
AAACGAGTGTCGCCACGCCGCATCCAGTGCCCGGCCCAATCGCCACCATCGGCCGCCCCAACTGCGATACGCCATCGCCAATCTGTTCAAGATCGGAGGCAGTGATGGCGGGCAGTGAGCGCGCCACCGCAGCAAAATCATTCACAATCTGGATATCACTACACCCCGTTTGCGCCGCGACCTGTGCCTGAGTAAAGCGCCAGGGATTGTTCGTGAAGCTGATCTCGTGCTGATGAGGATCCGCGGCCACTGCCAGGCAAACCTTGGTGACGTGAGGATCAGCCTGGCATCCCTCTCGCCAGTCAGTGAGTAGTTGCGCCAATGCCGTTTCGAAAGAGGAGAAACGCGCCACCTCATAAGTCGCAATCGGTTGGAGTGTGGCCACATCGCCGGCAGCATGAGCAAAGCGGGCGTGGGTCCCGCCGATATCCGCCAGCAGCCAGTTGGATCCCACTGATTGCGGCGTGTGAGCAGTCATAGCGAGCAATCAACCGGTAACGGAAGCGTCGTTAAGCACTCGCTACCCGCTCGTCGAGCTCCGCCGCTCGACGTTGCCAAGACGAGGTCAGGGGCTGACTCCGCTGCGGCCTGAATAGACCCGCACGCAGCACGACTGGCAGCCCACTCAGGGAACGCGTCGCCATTAAGACTGAGTCCATTTATCGTGTATTGCATTCGCTCATCAGCCCTATAGAACACTGCGGCCCCTATCGTTTTCACTCGATAACGGATAACACAACCCGCTCGATTGCCTCTTCCGCATGCAGGAAAGGCTTATCGGGCAGAATATTCCAGCCAGTCACCACAATCACCATGTCGAGATCAGGCAAGATAATGGGACGCTGCCCGCCGAATCCTTTGCCAAGATAAGCGATATAGCGTTTGTCTTGATACTGATACCACTGCGACCACCATTTAAAACCATAGCCTGTGCGCAGCTCGTCGTTCAGTTCAAATGCAGCTCGTAGCGAATCATTGACCCAGCTTTCCGCAATGATCGTTTTCTGATTCCAACGGCCTTTCTGCAAATACAAATAAGCAATTTTCGCGAGATCCCTCGTCGATAAGAACAACCCCTCTTGCGTATCCGCCAAGCCGAAAGGGGTTCGTTTCCATTCGTACTCCGTAATACCCAGCGGCTGAAAAAGATACTGGGCGGTATAGGCCTCAATATCGATGCCAGTCGCTTGTAAAAATATCTGACCCAACACGAGGCTCGCGCCACTGTTGTAGTTAAAGCGGATGCCAGGCTCTCTCGCCATGGGCTGATCAAGTGTAAATTGCACCCAGTCGAGGGATCGCGCCATAACGGTAAATGTGTTGTTAGGATCCGTATAAGGGACATTCTCGTCCCAACGCAACCCCTCAGACATCGTTAGCAGGTGGCGCAGTGTCATAGCTCGCTTTTGGTCGTCGACATGCGCGGTCGTATCAATGTCAAAAAAAGAGAGTACCGGTGTGTCGAGATCCGGGAAATCACCACGACTGATCGCGATCCCAATCGTTGCCGAGACAATAGATTTGGTCACTGACTGCATGGAATGAAGCTGGGTATTCTTATAATGAGGATGCCAGAACGCATTAAAATAATTGTAAGGCCCACTCGGACTATTCACGACTAATGGACCCAATGTTTGCGCTTCATCGCCGTAAACAGCACGATAATCATGCTCATAGTATTGTTCAAAGGCGATACGACCATCGCGAATGATGAGCAGCGAGTCGATCCAGCCATAGCGTCCTTGCAGCACGTCGTTATGCAGGTTCAGCAGCGGTTCAGCTGATAGACCGAGCTCAGAAGGCGAGGCGAGTGGCCACTGACCTATCATGGTCTCAGCGTCGGTGTCGGTATCAAAACCGCCAACAGAGCCTGGCAGTGATTGATTAGCATCGGAGCAACTCAGTATTCCGAAGAGTAAAACGACTGGGATGACGCATCTCATTGTTCGGATCCCCTTATGCAATACGGTATTAACCGATAACCTCAAAAAAAATGTATCACCACCAAGTGATATAAAAAAACGCGAGCATGCAGCTCACAACAATGCCCGCGGCATTAAATCCGGTCGTGGTCGCAAAACTGACTCCTGACAGCTCAATGTGACCCGGTTGCGGTTGCGGCTTTGCCAAGGACCACACAACTGCAATGACGAGACACAGTAAAAACACCAGCCCGACCCGGTCAATGAAAGGCAGTGTCGGCACCAGTAATTTCATTGCTAAAGATAAAACAGCCGAACCGACCGCTGCTAAGAGCGCACCCGTCGCTGTTGTTTTGCGCCAAAACATGCCCAATAAAAAAATTACCACGATGCCGGGCGTGAAGAACCCAGTGAACTCCTGAATGTATTGAAATGCCTGATCAAAATTGCCCAGCAACGGCTGAGCGGCCACCATCGCAATGATCATTGCGAGCAATGCCGTTGCACGACCGCTGAATAGTCGATTGCGCGCTAACCACTCCTCAGAGACCATCGACGGGAGCAAGTCGACCGTAAAGATCGTTGAAATACTGTTACACATCGACGCGAGGGACGACACAATAGCCGCCAACAACGCGGCGAAAACCAGCCCTTTGATCCCTGCAGGCAATAGCGCCATGGCAGAAGGATAAGCCTGATCAGGCGAGGTTAACTCGGCGTTCAGTGCATACATAGCGATACCGGGTAACACCACGATGACTGGCATGAGGAGCTTTAAGAACGCCGCAAACGCGATGCCTTTTTGCGCTTCGCTGACACTTTTTGCTGCCAGTGCGCGCTGGATAATGTACTGATTGAACCCCCAGTAAGACACGTTCATGACCCACATGCCGCCAATGAGC
>JABJAS010000149.1 GCA_018666055.1 Halieaceae bacterium
CTTTAAAGCCAACCCAGCACCCGCAGTAACGTGAGAGTTCCCATCCATAGATGCCGAGATCGAGTACCTCTTGCACATTTGCCGGCGCGAGTATCGGTATGGATGCGCCGATAAACATGTGCTCCGATTGGTGGGGCAGCGTGGAAGATTTGCAAGCGTGATCGTCGCCTGCGACAGCCAATACACCACCAAAGCGACTCGTTCCAAAGGCATTGGCGTGTTTTAAGACATCCATGCTGCGATCAACGCCAGGTCCTTTGCCGTACCAAAGTCCAAACACGCCGTCGTAACGTGCGCCTGAGAACAGATTGGTTTGTTGGCTACCCCAGACTGCGGTGGCAGCAAGGTCTTCGTTAATGCCCGGTTGAAAATGTATCTGGTGATGTTTTAGATAGTGATCAGCTTGCCACATGGCCTGATCAACGCCACCGAGTGGACTCCCTCGATAACCAGATACAAAGCCCGCTGTGTTCAAGCCGCGGGCGACATCACGCTGATGCTGCAACATGGGTAATCTCACTAATGCCTCGACGCCGGTCATATAGGCGCGAGACTGCTCAAGAGTATATTTGTCCTCGAGTGAAATCTTCCGAATGTGTTGCGATGCTGCCTGTTTCATGTCATTTACTCGTGAACTACCCCGCGTTATTGTGCGGTACGCGAACAGAAAACATTATTCGATCTATGGTGTATTCCGCGAAAACATGAAATATTTAGCCCTTAAGTTGGCTTCATTGTGGATTATTTATTTATGAATTTACAAAGAATTGACATCAACATTCTATCGGTGTTGCAGCATGATTCAGCTATTTCCACCAGTGATCTTGCGCAGCAGGTCCACTTATCTCAGTCGCCCTGTTGGCGGAGGGTGAACAAGTTGGAGGAGGCTGGATTCATCAATCGACGGGTCGCTGTCCTCGATCGTGCCAAGCTAGGACTAGAGGTGGTGGTATTTGCGACCGTTAATTTGAATCAAATTGGTAAACAAAACTTGCTCGCATTTGAGCGCAGTGTGGAGTGTCTTCCTGAGGTGGTGGAGTGTTACACCATGGCGGGTATCTGGGATTACGTATTGAAAATCGTCTGTCGCGATATTCGTCATTACGAGGACTTTGTCCGCAACACACTGTCGGCGTCTGATGCGATTAGAGAGCTACACTCTCATATTGCGGTGACAGAGATTAAGAATACGACAGAGCTGCCGCTGAATGCTCAGGTGGATACGGAAGATCAATCACGCGCCTGACCGAGATCGGCACTTTCTCCTCATAAAGTATTCGCGATGTGATATCCCTCGTGGGTGGCCGCCATCAGAGAGCGTGGCGCGCGGCAGTCGCCAATGGGAATCACTTCCAGGCCATTGGCACGCAGTGGCTTGAGCAAGTATTGATTGGGAAGTCGGCTACTGGCATGCACTACTGTGACCACATCGCTGAGTTCACTGACCTTGTCGTTATAGACATTTTTTATCATCAGCCGACCCGCCTCCAGGCCATCTAACGAGTCGGGTTCGGCGTGGCAGATATGCTCTATGTCATGGTCGAACAAGCGCTGAAGAATATTTTGGCGGTTGATCAGCGAGACATCATTTGCAATACGTTCTCGCGATGTCACGAGGGTAATCTGATCAAAACGAGTCGCCATTTGCAGTGCGACCGCGTAGGTCATCTCAGTGTGGTCGTGGTCTATCAATACGGCTCGGCCTGGCGATCGTCCGATGCCGTCAATCAGGCTTTGTCCCATTTCCCGAAGGCTAGGAATCAGCCCCATTTCAGCCCAATCATCCGTAAGCCAGATGGGTTGCGATGCTCGCGCGCCCGTCGCCAGTAACACCACATCAGGGTTGAGTGCTAAAACGTCCTCCACTTGCGCTTGTCGGTTCTGTGTAAAGTGCACGCCCGCCTGCTGGGCCATCAGGTATTGATAGTCGTAGACACTGGAAAGGTTCTCGCCCCCGGGTAGTTGCGCATGAAGGCGGGTTTTACCCCCCACTTGATCGATATTGCCGATGACTGAGACACGATGCCCTCGTTGCGCTGCTGTATGCGCCGCTTCCATTGCCGACACCCCTGACCCCACTACCACCACGTGTCGTTGGTGTGTGACTGCCAATGTCAGCTCGCGATGTTCGTCAGGGTCGCCCACGCGGGGGTTGTTGTCACAGGCCAAAG
>JABJAS010000150.1 GCA_018666055.1 Halieaceae bacterium
ACCGATAGGGGCGCGCAGGCTTGGATTCGCGCTACTGACTTCCAGCTTGAATTGCCCCGAGTATATCGTGATCCTATTGTATTACCGTCAGTCGCGGGCACATTAGCCGGTCGTTGGAGGCGCGATGCTCTATTTTTAGAGCAGGGACTCTTTCTTGCTGAGGCACCGTCCCATGAGGCAAAAGTGCAGTTTGCGATTGATGTCCCGCTCTCTAAGGGATCCTCAACCTCCTTGGCGATGCGCCTGTCGGCCGCCGTGGTTGATGCGCCGCTCACAAGCGGTGATGCTTATTTGCCTTATCGCATGCCCGTGCGATCTTATGAATGGTTGCAGACAGCGCTGACTGTTGGACACATCGATGAGGCGATATTTCTGTGGCATGGTGGCTTCAGGCCTTATGGTGATGCAAGCCAAACTATGCAGCTGGCGGCTGAACTCTCTGACGTTTCCCTCAACTACCAGTCGGGTTGGCCGCCCGCCTTGATCAGCGAGGGACAGCTGCGGATTGACGATACGCAGATAGCGGTTTGGTCACCCGGAACTACGGTGGCGGGCACAACACTCGAGCGTGCAGCGGTGAACATCGCGCTGGCACCCGGTACAGCACCGCTGAGGATACAAGCGATTTCACGGAATAACGCTCCCGACATAAAGCAGTCGTTAGCGCAGTTGCCTGCCTTGGCATTTGCCGATGCTGTTCTTGATGATCTTCAGATAGCGGGTGATGCCGATATGGAGCTGCGAATCGGCTTCGATTTAAAAAATCTATCGGATACGCTGGACGTGAACGTTGGGCTGACCCTCGATAATGCCCGCATTGGATCTGATTTATTAGCGCTGCAGGCTGATAAATTGACGGGCCAGGTCGGCTATCAAACGGCGACTGGATTTTATAGCACTGATCTATCGGCGACGCTTTTTGGACGACCCGTTTCGGTCGATATAGGGCCTCATCTGACGACCAGAACCGATACGGTGCTCGCTGCGGCGTTTCAGTTTGAGGCGGCAGTGGCTGATATCAGCGCATGGCAGCCAACCAGCGTCACCTTCCCGGCAGAGGGGGTTGCACCCGTCACTGTGGCAGTGACGGTCGACGATGCGGTTGCCGTTGATATTCGATCAGACTTGGAGGGAGTGGCGATCGACTTGCCACTGCCTTGGGGTAAGGCCGCGGAATCGAGAGCGCCGCTTCACGTACAGTGGCACAGTCGAACATCGCCGGCTTGGCGCGCATTTTGGTTTGGACGACTCTCGGCGGTGGCGGACTTTTCACTGCCCGATGCCGCGGTGGCCACCATCGATGTAACACCGAGAACGCGGCCTCCAGTTAACCCTTTAGATCTGCCAGATTCGGGCGTGCTGCTAACGGGCCTTTTGCCTTCTTTGGACCCTGCAGAGTGGCTCTCTTTGGGCCTCACTTCCACAGGTCCATCGTTCGTTAACGCGCTGCCTTTGCGGGTGCACGCTTTGCGAGTCGGCCAGTTGCGCTGGCGCGAGGAAGACTTGGGTGCCCTGACTTTTGGGGCGACGGTCGAGGGCGATAGGGTGGACGCGCAATTTAACCTACCTTGGCTTCGTGGAACGTTTCAGCAGCGGTTTTCGTCACCGCAAAGCAGCGCGGTGGAGCCGCTCGATGACTCGCTGAATCGGCAGCTTTCTATTGCTTTTCTCGATCTCGATGGATTACCCGATATGGCTGATCAGTGGGCCGATGCTGTACCACCGACACCCCATGAGGTGTCGCCAAAATGGACCCCGCTTGTCGTGAAGGTCAGTGAAATCTATCGCACGCATAGCAGTCTGGGTGATATCGCGTTGGTGGTTGATTACGATCAATCTGATGGCTGGGAGTTTCGAGATGTGACCGGTAATTTTCTGGGTATCGAGTGGCAGCCCAGTACTCGCATCGGTTGGCGTATCGCGCCAGAGGGACAACAAACATCCTTGTCCTTGGCGGCTGAGTTAAGTGATATCGGTGAATCATTGGCATTGATAGGCGTCGCACCGCTAGTCCAGACACGGGGTGGAAACTTAAAAGCAGACTGGCGTTGGCAGGGCGGACCTGCCGATTTTTCGGCCGCCTCGATTATGGGCGTCATGGACCTGCAGATGGCATCAGGATCCTTCACCTCGGCTAATGCGGAAGCGGAGGGCGCCCTAAGATTACTGAGTTTGCTCAACTTATCTGGGTTGCTCAGGAGGGCAAATATCAATCAACTATTCGATCCGGGTGTGACCTTTGATCAGGCAAAGGGGCGTTTTGAATTTGCGGAGGGACTGCTCACAATCCCCGCTTTTTCTATCGAAGGATCGGGAGGATACTTTTCGTTTAGCAGCAATATTGATCTGTTGGCTGAGACGGTCGACGGTGAGTTGGTCGTTACATTGCCGCTGGTAGAGAATATTCCCTGGGTCGCCGCGCTTGCCGGGGGGCTACCGATTGCCGCTGGCACTTACTTGGTGAGCAAAGTATTTGAGGATCAGGTCAACCGGTTGTCTAGTGGTGTGTATTCGGTTCGTGGTGACCTGGAGAGTCCCGAGGTCCTCTTTGAGCGGGTGTTTGATGCCTCATCGCGCGCCGACGATGCAGAAAATTAAGGGATGTTAGGTTCTGCATGATCTAGGTCAGAAAGGTACCGAAATAATTTTTTGGCATGCGCTTTTTGCCTTCCCTGAGTGATTTCTTTTGGATGTTGCCGAATCCACTGACGCAGTAACGTTGACTCCGCACCGGGCCACTGCGCCATGATCTCGCCTAATGCGGCATCTCCCTGTTCGATGAGTTTGTCTCTCGCCGCTTCGACTCGGTGAAACTCAGCCGCTGAGGTGGCGTTGCGTTGATCTAAATAAGCTAGCCCTTCTTCAATCGCGGTAGCATCCACTGACCGCATTAATTTACCAATGTATTGCAGCTGCCGCTTCAAGCCACTCCTCGCCGTGATACGGCGTGCTAACGCAATGGCATCGCTGAGCCGCTCGTCTGAAATAGTAATGAGATTCAGATCCGATTGGGGCAGCGTGACTAACCGTTCACCCATTGCTTGTAGCGCGTGCATTTGCCGTTTTCGCTCACTTTTACTTGGATCTTGGGTTTGAGTACCTTCTTCTTCGTAGCTGTTTGTCATGTCATCTCTGCCTTTAGCCGTAAAATAGGGCAGCCAGCCCCAAAAAAGCCAAAAACCCCATGACGTCGGTAACGGTGGTCACTAAGACACCGCCCGCAAGCGCCGGGTCTATCCGGAGTCGACGTAGCAAGAGCGGCAGACCTGCTCCGGCGAGCCCGGCCGTCACTAAGTTGATGAGCATTGCGCAGGCGATAATGACGCCTAAAGTGGCATCGCCAAACCACAGTGATGCCGTGATGGCGATCACCCCCGCCCACAGGAGGCCGTTGAGTAATCCAACCAGCGATTCACGGCCGACCAGCCACAATTGATTGCGGCCATTGATCTGGCCCATGGCCATAGCTCGAATGAGAATCGTCAAGCTTTGTGTCCCTGCTATCCCGCCCATCGACGCCACAATGGGCATGAGCACGGCGAGCGCTACCACTTTTTCGATGGTGTCTTGAAACATGTTGATCACCGATGAAGCGAGCAAGGCAGTGATTAAGTTAATCCCCAACCAGATCGCGCGTCGAGGCGCCGACTGCCACACGGGGGCGAAAGTATCTTCTTCGGCAAGCCCTGCCAATGAGGTCAAAGAATGATCAGCCTCTTCGCGGATAACATCGACCACATCGTCGATGGTAATACGACCGAGTAGCTTACCCATGCTGTCTACAACCGGCGCGGAGATCCAATCGTTGCGCTCGAACCGCCGAGCAACCTCAGTTGCCGAGGTTTCTGCATTGATCGCTTCTTGATCTGTGATCATCATCTCTCTGACTGACACAGCGGGGTCAGAGACTAAAATGGTTCCAATAGGCAGTAATCCAACGAACCGATCATTACGGTTGACGACGACCAGGTTGTCCGTGTTAGCAGGAATTTCGCTATGGCGGCGCAGATAGCGCAGCACAACATCGAGTGTCAGGTCAGCTCTAATGGTGATGGTATCGGTGCTCATCAGGCCACCGGCAACATCATCAGGGAAACTCAGCACTTTCTGCAATCTTTGCCGATACTGTTCGTCCATAATGGCCAGGACGCGACCGGTCACCTCATCTGGTAGTTCCTGCAGAATATCGGCAACGTCGTCATCATCGAGTTGCTCTACAATTTCTGCGAGTGCCTCTGGTTCGCGATTGATGAGTGTGGCGCTGCGGAGCTCATCCGGCAGTTCATTGACAACCAGTGCTTCTTGATCAGCACTCAGCAGTCCCAGTAAAACTGAGCGATAGTCAGGAGGCGAGGAGCTGATTAGGTAGGCGACATCCCCCGGCGGCATATCAGCAAGAATGCCAGCCACATCAGCCAACGTTCCCGAGCGTAAAGCGCGATCAAGACGTTCAGTTTTATTGGAGAAGTTGGCGGGTGAATTCACGTTGGGTCTCCCATAGCGACCCCATTATCCGTACCCACTGCCTGAGGTCCACACGGCTGAGAGGATTTGTGACTTATTCCAACTCACCAAAGCCGGTCGCGAAAAGCTGCTCCAGTGCGTCACGAGCAGATGATTCATCGCTCCCCTCAGTACGCAGCACCAACACAGCACCGACAGGCGCCGCGAGCATTAGCACAGACATAATACTTTTGGCATCAATTTCCTTATCGTTGTACTGCAACCACACGTCGCTTGAAAATCGCCCCGCGCATTCCACTACTTTAGCGGCGGGCCGCGCATGAAGACCCAGTGGATTGATGACGGTGATTTCTTTTTGACTCATGGTGTCTCAGCAGTCTTAAGATCACGGTGTCTAATCAGCGCATGCGGAAATATTTTCTGCAGGTCTGCGTGTATTTTATCTGCGAGATAGACCGATCGATGTTGGCCACCGGTACACCCAATTGCGATGGTCATATAGCTACGATCACATTGATTAAAATCGGTCACAACACTGCTGATAAATTCCCGCAGTCTTTCATAGAAGGCGCCACACCGCTCTTCGTTATCGAGGAACTGTTTGACCAACGTATCTTGACCGCTCAGAGGGCGCAATGTTTCGTGCCAATAGGGGTTGGGGATTGCCCGGGCATCGAAAACGAAGTCAGCGTCGGTTGGCACCCCTCGCTTAAAGGCGAAGGACTCTATCATGACAGAGAGCCCATCTCGCTGTTCTACGATGCGTGTTGTGATCGTATCGCGGAGCGAGCGAGGTGTGAGGTCAGTGGTGTCAATCAGCAGGTCGGCCTCCGCCGCAATGCCTTCGAGATATTCCCGTTCTTTCGCAATGGCCTCGGTTAAGGAGCTGTCGTTATCTGCCAATGGGTGCCGACGACGGGTTTCGTTGAATCTTTTGAGTAAAGCGTGGGGTTGTGCATCCAGGAAAATAATCAAGTGATCGGGTATTTCAATGAGCGCTTTTAAGGCGCTCTGTCGATCCTTTAAATCCATTCTAAAAGCGCGCGCATCAATACAGGCCACGATGCCATGGAAGCGATCGTGAAAGGGGCTTTCAAGCACTTCGTCTATGAAGCTGGTTAGTAGGCGGGGGGGCAGGTTATCGACACAATAATAGCCCTCGTCTTCTAGTAGTCTCAGCGCGGTGCTTTTACCTGCTCCTGAGCTGCCGCTGATGATAATAATGCGAGGCACTATGAGTCGCCGCCATTCAGTAACAGCTGCCGCAGATTTTCAGTGGTTTGTGCGGCTCGCAACGCAGTGCGCATTGCTGGATCGGAAAACATCGTGGCGAGGTGAGATAGCAAATCTAAATGTGCCTGATTGGCCTCCCTCGGGACCAGTAATATAAAGACGATATCCACAGGATGATCGTCGAGGGCAGAAAAATCGATTGGGTGGTCTAGCGTGATCAGGCAACCGACTGCCTCTGTGCACAGATCGACCCTGCAATGCGGTATCGCTACCCCTTCACCGATAGCGGTGCTACCCAGCTTTTCTCTACCCAAGAGCTCTCTATAGATAGCGCCACTGGGTAAGTCGAAGCTCTGTGCTATTGCTTCAGATGCGCGCTCGAATAGTCGCTTTTTACTGGGCAACGATGCCTGACAGAGTGTCAAAAGCTGTTGCGATGGCATGCTGAGGGACTGGGACATCAATCAGTGGCCTCGATGCTTTCCCTTGTATTTAATGACTTGTCGATCCAGTTTGTCCGCCAATGAGTCGATGGCAAGATACATATCGTCCGACTCGGAAGACGCAAAGAGATCGGCGCCTGCTAGATGTAAGTTCGCTTCAGCTTTATGCTGGTGCTTCTCGACAACCAAAGTAACCTCTATCCGAGTAATTTGCTGCTCGTGTCTCTGGATGGGCAAAAGCTTATCTTCCACGTGATCACGAATAGCCTGTGTCACATCCAGATGATGTCCGCTTACGGTGAGTTTCATATCACATTCCTTTGTCGTTAGGCCCTGTTGTTAGTTTAGTCGTTTGCGCTCATTTGAGGGAGGGATATTAAGTTGCTCCCGGTATTTCGCAATCGTTCTCCTTGCCACGGCCATCCCTTGTGCCTTGAGCAACGTGCATAACCTCGAATCGCTCAAAGGCTTGCGGGCGTCTTCGTCAGTGACCAATTGTCGAACAGTCGCCTTAATCGCAGTGGATGAGGAGTCCTCACCATCATCGCCCGTGATCCGGCTTGAAAAGAAATACTTCAGTTCGAAGGTTCCGCGGGGGGTGTGCATATATTTTTGTGTGGTGGCTCTTGAAACAGTGGATTCGTGGAGCTCCACTTCAGAGGCGATGTCAGCCAAGATGAGTGGCTTCATACCGATTTCACCCCGCTCTAAAAAGGAGCGTTGATGCTCAACGATTTTTGAAGCGACTTTTAAAAGCGTCTCATTTCGACTTTGCAAGCTCTTCATGAACCAACGTGCTTCTTGCAGGTGCTCCTTCGCATAGCCTCTATCGCTTGCCGACCCCTCGCTCAGAATCGCGACATAGTGCTCATTCACCCGAAGCTTGGGCGAAATATCGGGATTGAGCTCAACCTGCCATCGATTGTTATGTTGTCTTACAAAAATGTCAGGTGTCACATACCCTGTTTGTTCGCTACCAATGCTCGCGCCAGGAGTGGGATCGAGTGAGCGAATCAGCTGCATCGCGCCCTCCAGCTCCGACTCTTTCGCACGTACTTTTTTTGCAAGCTGGCGCAGGGGTGCGGTGGGAAGTTGATTAAGGTGCCGGCTGACTAATGCACCAGCAACGTCTCTAAATGGCGTGCTGATGGGCAGTTGACGGAGTTGTATGAGCAGGCATTCCCGCAAGTCTTCGGCAAATAAACCCGAAGGCTCGAAGTGTTGGAGTCGATGCAGTACCGCCAGCACTTCCTCCAAATCGACCTCGTCAATCGATAGGTCGGAGTGAATGCTCTCAGGCGTCTGCGTCAGCCTGCCATCCGTATTAATGGCATCAATCAGTGCGAGGCCGATGACGCGATCGATGTCCGAAAGTCGGGTCAGATTGAGCTGCCACAGTAAGTGGTCTTGTAGAGAGCGCTCTTCAGAATCTTGCTCTGTAAAATGAGGGTCCGCTGGATGACTGGACTGGGGCGGGGCGGCAGAGGGGACAGCGTCTTCCCAGGTTGTATCAACATCGAGCTCTTGCGTGTCCTCGTCAGCATTTGTGGCTGCGGAGAAATCAATGTCCTGTGATTCAATACTGTCGTCGGTGTCGTGCTCCAGCAGGGCGTTAGACTCTAGGGTCTCATCAATGGTTTGTTGTAAATCAATGGTGCTCATTTGCAGCAGTTTGATTGCCTGCTGAAGTTGCGGAGTCAGGACTACTTGTTGTCCTAGCTTGAGCTGTAGCGCCTGTTTCATACCACTCAAAATGGCTTAGAGGGCCCTTAGTGTATCCTTGCGCCGTGCAGAAGCAAATAACTTGGCAAGGATATTGCTAGGCGCCACGGCTCACGATGCAGAGCCCTAGGGCATCAGGTTAAAGGCACCTGTGCCGACTCCCTTGGCAGCGTGCTAGATTAGAGCGAGAACCCCTCACCGAGGTAGGTTTGTCGAACTTTGTCATTGGCCAATACGTCTGAGGGTAGACCGGAAGCAATGACGTGACCCTCGCCCACGATGTAGGCCCTTTCACAGATATCGAGCGTTTCGCGCACATTGTGGTCGGTAATAAGGACTCCGATACCACGACGTTTTAGATGAGTAATAATGCCCTTGATGTCCGATATGGAAATAGGATCAACCCCCGCAAAAGGTTCATCCAATAAAATCACTGTTGGTTCAGTGGCCAATGCTCGTGCGATCTCTACCCGCCGCCGTTCACCACCGGATAGCGCTTGCCCGAGTGCATCAGCGAGATGGCCAACATTAAACTCGTCTAAAAGGTCCTCGGCCATTTTCAGCCGTGCTTTACGCGGGAGATCAGACCGTGTCTCGAGAATCGCCAGTAAATTATCTTTCACCGATAATTGTCTGAAAATAGAGGCTTCCTGCGGCAAGTAGCCAATCCCTGAGCGCGCTCTCTGATGCATCGGCAGTGTCATCAGTGAGCGGTCGTCCAGCCGGATGTCGCCTGCATCCGCATTAACCAAACCCACAATCATGTAAAAACAGGTGGTCTTACCTGCGCCGTTTGGGCCCAACAAGCCGACGATCTCTCCCGCACTGACCTCTAAGGAGACATCCTTCACTACAGGACGACCGCCGTACGCTTTAGCAAGATGATGGGCGCTGAGAGTGCTAGTCATTGACGGGCTCGGTGCGCAAATTTTCGGGGGGAATCACGACTTCAACACGCCGGTCGCCTCCTGAACCTGCGTTGCCGGCCGCTTTGACCGTGCGCTTGCTGACAATGTAATCAATGCTGTCACCAGAGAGGATTGACCCGTCCTGCTTGATTTTGGCGTCATCGATGAGTCTTACTAAGTCTTCCGATCGCCGGTATTCAATTCTAAGAGCCGATGCCTCAACTGGGGCCTGCTCTGGCGCGGGTTGCTGGACTAGCCTTGCGGGCTGTCCCGTTGCCAGAATAGCATCCGCCCCTTTGGCGTCATGACGGATGGCGATGCGATCAGCGGTGATGCGCAGTGACCCCTGGGTTAACACGACATTACCCTCGTATCGTGTTTCTCCCACTATTTCATCTCGCACGGCTTCATCCGCTTCGATTTGAATGGGTTGTTCGCGATCTGAATCGAGTGCACTGACATGGGCGGCTACAAGCAGTAGCCAGGCCAAAAGCGATCGAGTGGTAATGCGAACGTTATTATTCATACTGAGTTTTGACATTGCCCTTCACTGTCGCCGTATTGGCAACCAAATCTAGCTCAAAACCCGCCCCAGTGGTTTTGCTACCCCGCCCAGTGAGCAACACTGTGTCATGGCCTTCGGCACGTTTTTGATCCATGTTAAGCAGCATTGTTTCAGTGTTTAGTGTGGCTTGGTTTGTCGCTTCATACACTGTGACCCCATCTTGCAGCGCAAGTTCATTGGTCCGCTCATAAAGTACGCCGGCTTCCGCCTTAATATTCCACCGTAAATCGTCGTCACCCTGCGTTTGATAGCGAATACTTTTTAACGCAGTGACTTGGCTGCCGAGCTGCCTTTCTGCCGAACCGATTTGCATGATTTCAGAGGCTGCCCCGGTATGGGAAAATTGTGTTCTCGTTCCACCTGTCACGTAGCTCTCAACAACCGATCTATCGCCGTCTTTTATCTCGAAAACAGGGGTCGAGGGTGACAGCGTTCGCCAAAAGCTGACGCTCAAAGCGCATCCTACGACGATGATGGTTAACCATCTCAATGAAATTCGCTCAATCGCGCGGTCAGGAGACCCTGCGACGTTAATAAGAAATCGCTCAAAGCGCGCACGGCCCCCCTGCCGCCTGCTACGGGCGCTATCCAGTCCGCCATGGCTTGAACAGGTGCAACCGCGTCGCTAGGACAGGTAGCAAGCCCCGCTAATTTCAATGCGCTGAGATCCGGCAGGTCATCTCCCATGTAGGCGACGCGAAAGGCCGGCAGCGCGCGCTCGTCGAGTAGCGCTTGTAGCGCCACACCCTTGTCCTCGCGGCCCTGCAGCAAAGTGGCAATGTTGAGCTCAGCGGCTCGGCGCTCAACGGCTGCAGAGGTCCTGCCTGTGATGATGGCGACCTCGATTCCACTTTTTTGTAGCAGCTTAATGCCCAATCCGTCTTTGATATTGAACGATTTGATTTCTGCTTGATCGCTCGCACCGTAGAACACTGAGCCGTCGGTCAACACCCCGTCAACGTCCAGCACTAACAATTGAATGTCCTCTGCTTTCTGTGCCGCTCGACCGTTCATGAGATACCTGCTTTGAGTAACGTGAGCAGGGTCACCACACCGTGCACTGCTCCGTGTTCATTGACGATGACCAGTGCACTGATTTTGTGGCGCTCCATCATGCTCATTGCTTCCGCGGCTAACATCTCCTCGGTTGCAGTTTGCGCGCCGATTGTCATGGCACTCACCAGCGACGTGCTCTGAAGCTCTTTCTGGTCTGCAACGGCCCGCCGAAGATCGCCATCGGTAAAGACTCCCGCCAAATTACCGTGCTCGTTGACGACCGTAGTCATGCCAAGACCTTTTTCAGTCATTTCATATAGTGCATCGATCAGGACCGCGGAGGCGGATACTTTGGGAATCTCGCTCCCACTGACCATGACGTCGCTGACGCGCAGCAGCAGCTGTCGTCCGAGCGCGCCGCCGGGATGCGAAAAGGCGAATTCCTCGGCGGTAAAGCCTCTGGCCTCGAGTACTGCGATGGCTAACGCATCGCCCATGACCAGCGCTGCCGTAGTGCTGGCTGTGGGGGCGAGATTTAGCGGGCAAGCCTCAGTTTTAATAGCTGCCAGCAGGTGGACATCCGACGCCTTTGCCAGTTCTGAGGTCGCATCGCCGGTAATGCTGATGAGTGCGATATTCAGTCTTTTAATCAGCGGTAATAGCGTCAGAATTTCACTGGTGCCGCCGCTATTAGATAACGCCAGGACACAGTCGTTACGGGTGATCATGCCCATATCGCCGTGAGAGGCTTCCCCCGGGTGAACAAAAAAGGCAGGCGTGCCAGTGCTCGCCAACGTGGCCGCGATCTTGCCGGCGATATGGCCACTCTTGCCCATGCCCGTTACGATCACCCTGCCTTCAGTCGCCATCATGCGGCGGCAGGCCTCAGCAAAGTCCGAGCCAATCGACAGGCCCATTTCGGACACGGCCTGGCTCTCTAACGCAATGGTGCGCTGAGCAGATTCGATAAAAAAAGGATCGTTTTGTGTGGCCATGGTTAGGGTGTCGCGAAAAGCCAAAGATAATAGGCACAGTACAGTGCCAGCAATACCGCTCCGGTGTTGCGCGTCAACTTGCTCACACCAGCCTGCCTATTCCAACCGTACAGCGCAGCGAGAGCAAGTACGAGAGTTGTGACAAATACCGCTACCAAATCTCGATGTAACACCTCAGCTTGAAGGCTTAGCGTGCCCCAGAAGCCAGGAATGGCTAGTACTAGCAGGAGGTTGAACATGTTAGAGCCAATAATCGCGCCGATCGCCATATCCGCCTGACCCTTGAGCGCACTCATCACTGAGGCGGCTAATTCTGGCAAGCTGGTGCCCACGGCGACGATGGTTAACCCGATAAGGAGCTCTGATACGCCCAGCGCAGCCGCGATCTGTGAGGCAGCCCAGACTAAAGCGCGAGAGGAGACGATTAATAGGCCCAAACCACCAAGGAAGGTGAGCCATGCGGTGAGTGGAGAGAGTGAGGGGATCGGAGTGGCTCCGCTCTCGCCTGAGGAATGTTGCCCGTTTCGGATAATGTGTAAAAAGAAGAGCCCGAGTGCGGCAAGTAGCACGAAGCTATCGCCGCGCGAGAGGGTAAGGTCGAAAAGCAAGGCGCCAGTCACGATGACGACTAAGACGAGTAAGGGCAGGTCAATAAAGGTCGTATTTTGATTGAGGCTAATTGATTTCACTAACAGCGTGATGCCCAGTACTAACCCAACATTGGCAATATTGGACCCCAGCGCGTTCCCAACAGCCAGCTCGCCGGACCCCGACCAGGCTGACATGATAGCGATCAGAATCTCAGGCGCAGACGTGCCTACTGACACAATCGTCAGTCCGATCATCATGGGGGTGAGGCCGGCTCGCTGCGCAATGGCCGACGCGCCGTTAACGAATTTATCCGCACTCCAGACCAACGCGACCAAGCCGACTACGATGATCACCGAGAACCACAACACTATTTCTGTCCTTATTTCTTCCATAATCCGGGCAAGTCGCCCGCCCGATGATCGGGTATCATGGCACATCACTGAGCAACGCTTCAGTCTGGTAAGAAGATGACAGACTGAGAAAGTTTGAGTTTAACCCAGTCCATGCAGGCAGGTGCAGTGGCAAGGAGTTGAAGCGTTGCGGGAAATAAATGGTAAGGGTTACCGCTCCCAAAAAGGTCGGAGGTTATCGTGTATCGAAATCTAGTATGGCTGCCATTAGTCACGCTGATAGGACTGTTTTCGACTGTTTCGACTGTTTCGGCGGCCGGTGCAGCTGATGAGGTCGCCACGCCTGCTGGTCCAGCAGAGGTTATCTCAGGTGTGACGGCCGAGGTGATGAGCGTTGTTGCCGAGGCGAATGTTTATTTTGAGTCGGACCCCGAGCGCTATTACCGAGAGATTGATGATGCGCTGGCAAATCTGGTCGATTGGCGTGGCTTCGCGACGGCGGTGATGGGACAGTATTACAGCCGTGGGAAGTCGTTAGACCAGGTGGGCCGGCAGGCATTGAAAGCGCAACGCGATCGGTTTGCCGTGGTGCTCAGAGAAGGGTTGATTCAAAGCTATGCCAAAGGCTTATTGGCGTTTGGTGGCGCGCAAATGGAAGTGATGGGTGCCGAAGCCTCACCAGAGAGCACCCGCATTGCGTCTGTGACGCAAGCCGTGTACGGGGAGGCGGACCGTGTTTACACCATCCGTTATCAAATGGGGCAGTACCGAGATGGCTCTTGGAAACTGCGCAATCTTATCATTGAGACGATTAATCTCGGAGAGATTTACCGCAACCAATTCAATGCCCTCGCCCAAAGTGCCAAGGGCGACCTTGATTTGGTGATTGATCAGTGGAATGCCACGATTGCCCAACAAGCAGAGGATTTAGTGCGTGACTGAGCAAAAATTGATTGAGCTGATACGGGTGGCGTTTCCCGATGCGCAAGTGTCGGTATCCCTAAATGGTGGGCATGTTGATATCACGGTGATTAGCGCTGATTTTGTTGGCATGCGCCCTGTGGCAAGACAGCAGCGTGTGTATGCGCCACTTGCCAATCTCATTGCCGATGGCACTTTGCATGCGGTCAATATCAGTGCATTGACGCCAGACGCTGACGGCTGAGTCGAGTGTCGCTATGGACAGTTTGATTGTTCGGGGCGGTCATCGACTCGACGGAACGCTGAGAGCCTCAGGGTCAAAGAACGCCGCTTTGCCGATTATGGCGGCTACTCTATTGGCGCAAGGGGTGTGCCGTTTGGAGCGGATTCCTGTGTTACGCGACATTGCGACGATGCTCACCCTGCTGTCCAGTTTGGGTGCCACGGTGTCGAGAGCCGCTGACGGAGGGGTGCGGATCGAGTGTGACCAAGCTTGCGAGGTAACGGCGCCCTATGATCTGGTGAAAACCATGCGTGCATCCATTCTGGTTTTGGGCCCACTGCTTGCTCGACACGGAAAAGCGGCAGTGTCATTTCCAGGTGGCTGTGCCATTGGTAGCCGACCTGTTGACCTCCACATTCAAGCACTGGAAGCCATGGGTGCAGCAATTTCCATCGAAGGCGGGTATATCCTTGCTGAGGCACCCGACGGACTCTTAGGAACGGATTTTACGTTTGATATCACTACGGTGGGGGGCACCGAAAATGCGGTCATGGCCGCATCACTCGCAAACGGCACGACCGTGTTGCGTAATGTTGCCCGTGAACCCGAAATTGTTGATTTGGTGCAATTTCTCAGGTCTATGGGTGCTGAGATCGCAGGAGAAGGTACGGACATCCTGACCATCCG
>JABJAS010000151.1 GCA_018666055.1 Halieaceae bacterium
AGTCGCACGCGCGATTTCAGCATGCTCAATCTGATTTTTTATCCTGGCTCGCATTGTGGCGTTACTACGAAGCGCAGCGTCAAAGCCTCAGTCAAAACCAACTTCGAAAACTGTGCCAACGAGAATTCTTGGCTTTCATGCGAATGCGCGAATGGCGCGAAATTCACTCGCAGCTGGTGATCGCCTGTCGGCAGCTTGGATTTCGTGTGCCGCCACAGCTGCCGGTCGACGAGGCGTATGAGGCGGTTCACCGTGCGTTGCTCGCGGGTTTACTTGGCAATGTTGCCCAGCGTGACGAGGGCAAGCAGTTCAATGCAACGCGCAACCGCAAAGTGACGCTGTTTCCTGGCTCTAGTCAGTATAAAAAGCCGCCGCCTTGGTTGGTGGCTGGAGAGATTATCGAAACATCGCAAGTTTTCGCGCGGCAATGCGCCGCGATTGAACCCGACTGGCTGCTGCAGATCAATCCGCAGGTGTTAAAGCGCCATCAGTACGAACCTGCGTGGCAACGGCGCAGCGGACGCGTTATGGCCAAGGAGCGAGTGACGCTGTTTGGCCTAACCATCAGCGACGGGCGCCGCGTGCACTTTGGTGATATCGATCGTCAGGCGTCCCGAGAGATTTTTATTCGCGAGGCACTGGTCACCGGTAATGTCATGAGACCGCCTTTGTTCTTAAAAGAGAACGTGGCGCTCACCCATTCCGTTGAGGAACTGGAATCGCGCACCCGGCGCCGTGATTTATTAATCGAGGAAGAGGCACTGGTTGCTTTTTATAGTGAGCGACTCGGAGCCGATTGCGTTGGGATGAGCTCCCTTATCAAGTGGCTCAAAAAAGATCCGTCCAGAGAACAGACTTTATTGCTGAAGCGCGAGCAGATACTGGTGCGCGACCCCGGTACTGAGGTGGAGTCACAGTTTCCACCGACGCTGCAGTGGCAGGGGGTGGATTATCACCTCCGTTATCAGTTTGAGCCGGGCAGACAAAACGATGGTGTTTCCATCACCATTCCATTGCCGCTGCTGAATCGCGCGCCGCGTTATTTGCTGGATTGGTTGGTGCCCGGCTTGCTGCGCGATAAGTGTGTAGCCTTAATCAAAGGTCTGCCTAAAGCGCTACGCAAGCAGCTGGTGCCTGCGCCTGATGTGATCGATGCGGCGCTTGCGGACTTAACACCCGACGATACGGATTTGTGCAGCGCGTTGGCTAAGGTGCTCAAGCGCCAACGGGGTGTTCAAGTGAATCCAGCCGATTGGCAGATGGGACAGTTAGAAGATTTTTACCGCATGAACGTGCGCGTCGTGGATGTTGAGGGCAAGTTACTGGGACAGGGCCGTGATATGGCGACCCTGGTGGCTGAATTTCGGTCTGATGAACCGCGCAGTCCCACTGCCCAAAAGACCGACCCCCTCGAACGTCAAAATGTGGAGCGTTGGGATTTTGGTGCGTTACCCGAGATGTCCCGATCAAAGGCAGCGGGTCTCGAAGTGGTGGCGCATCCAGCATTAGTCATTGAGCCCTCAGGCTTAGCGGTTCGATTACTCGATTATCCGGGCGAGGCGCGACTGGCTCACGAGGATGGCGTCATCGCACTCGCCATGAAGCAGGCCAGTCAGGTCGTGAAGTCGCTGCGCAAAGCATTGTTCTCCGGTAATGATCTGGTCCTCGCTTTTGCGGCGCTGGAGCTCGATCGCAAGCGTTTGGCGGACGATACGATTGCCGCGGTCGCCCACAGTGCACTGATTGGGCTTGCGCCCCCCCGAACAGAGGCGGCCTTCAAACACTGGTTCGATACGTTACGAGGTGTCTGGTATCCAGAGGCGATGGCGCTGGGGGAAGCCTTAGCCGAGGCGTTGAAGGCGTGGACGACCGCGCGTACCGTCTCAGCACGTCTGGCTGAGCGTGATTACGAAGATAGCCAACGTGACTGCTGGCAGGGCGTTCAAGATTTATTGCTCAGTGAGACTGTGCGCTACGCCAGCAGCGATTGGTTGCGGCAATTTCCGCGCTATGCCAGTGCCGCAGAGCACAGAATGACGCGCCTCAATGGCCAGTATCTGAAAGATCAAAAAGCCGTTCAGACGCTGTTGCCGTGGCGTGGGCGTCTTGAGCAAGCGCAGGCGTCTTATCCGGGATTGATTCGTCTTTCCGTCGAGGCGCATCACTATCGATGGATGCTCGAGGAGTTCCGCGTGTCCTTATTTGCCCAGCAAATGAAGACGCGCTTACCGGTATCGAATAAGCGGCTCGAGCAACAATGGCAGTTGGTGCAGACGTGGATAGACCAGCACCCACGATGAGCGAGAGAAATCGACTCAGCTCATAGCCTTCCCAGATTAATAGCGTTAAAATCGTTGTAGCCAGAAGCTCAGAGCGCCTTGGTATGCTGCGGTCCACCACACAATATTTCCCCTCCGCTACCGCATCGCTGCGGTTGAGGCCAGTGCGTGCGGTCATAATCATGTGCTTGAGTACGCTGCTGTCGATGAGCGCCGTAGCGGATGCCGATGCAGATGACCCGTGGCAAGGGTACAACCGTTGGATGTTCGAGTTTAACGACGGCGCTGACCGACTCATTATCAAGCCCATCGCAACCGGCTACGATTTCATCATGCCGCAATTTGCCCGCGTGGGTACCAATAACTTCTTTAGTAATTTTTATGACTTCAATGGTGTGCTGAATGCCCTGTTGCAAGGTCGCATCGAGGAGGCGTTGAATAACACTGTCCGTGTGATTACTAACTCCACGATTGGCATTTTAGGTTTCTTCGACGTTGCTTCTCAGGCCGGTGTACCGCGCTATGAGACCGACTTTGGACACACCTTGTCTGTATGGGGTGTGCCTCAGGGTAACTTCGTGATGTTGCCGTTCATCGGGCCCAGCACTGTCCGAGCGGCTTCAGGGTCTGCGGTCGATGCGTTCATGTCGCCGACAGGGCAAATGTTCAATGACGAGGCCTATTGGGGTCTCCGCGTGTTCAACTTGATCGACTTACGGGCCGGATTGCTCGACGCGGAACAGGTGATCAGCGGCGATCGCTATGTTTTCTTCCGCGATGTGTATTTGCAGCGCCGTGCGGTGCTCGATGCCGGCGGGCAGGTCAAGGACGATTTCTCTGAGTTCGACAACGACTGGGATGAGGATGCCTTTTAGGCAGCCGCCGCACAGTGTGGCAGTGTTCATCACATGACACCCACGGGCGCCGTACTGGTCGTTGACGATCAACTGGATCGCGCCGCAGCGTTGCTTGCCGCGCTCGATGACCCGCATCATCGCTACGAAGTCACCGCTGAGGCGCCTGACCTAGAGGCGGTATTAGGTCCTGACAGCCCTTGGGACTGTGTCATTTGCCATGTTGAGTTGTTAAATGTGTCTTGGGCGTCTGTTCGCCGTGCCATGCGCACCTTCGACGTGCAGGTGCCGGTATTGGCGGTGAGTGACCATCGGGATATGGACAGCATGACCACGGCATTGGGTCTCGGTGCGGCCAGTTTTTTTGTCACTCCCTCGGAAAAACCGGGATTAGTCCGTCGCGCCATTGAGCGGAGCGTGCACCATCGTCAGTTACAGCGTGAACTGGTCGAAACCAACGAGAATTTAGCGCGGGCTAATACTGAGCTCAGCCACTCTTTGCGCATTCTCGAGCAGGACCAAGCCGCGGGTCGCCAGGTGCAAAAGGCAATGTTTCCCGCGCAATCCTTGCGTGCCGGTGAGTACTGGTTTAGCCATCGTATCTTGCCCTCCCTGTACCTCAGCGGGGACTTCACCGATTACTTCAATGTTGATCAGAGTAAGGTGGTGTTTTTTCTGGCAGATGTGTCCGGCCACGGGAGCTCCTCGGCTTTTGCGACGGTGTTGTTAAAGAATTTGTTTGCCCGAAAGCGCTCTGATTATCTGCGCCGCGATGACACCACCGTGATCAATCCTATCGAGATGCTCTCGTTGGCGAATAGCGAGTTGCTGGAACTGCATGTTAATAAGTACGCCACCATGGTGGTGGGATGTCTCGATTTTGAGACGCACCAATTGCAATATTCTGTTG
>JABJAS010000152.1 GCA_018666055.1 Halieaceae bacterium
CATATTTTTTGGCAGGTCGCGCTGTATTTAGAGGCGCTCTTACAGGTGTTTTATTTCATCATGGCGTTGTACGGCTGGTCTGCTTGGGGACGCCAGCAGCAGCGTGCTCACAGCCACAGCCATAGCCATAGCCACAATAAGAGCCAAAGCCAAATTCAGACCTGGAGCGGGCAGCAACATCTCATCGCCTGCACCGCTGTCATCAGTCTGAGTTTGATTTTGGGGTGGGGGATGCAAAACTGGACCGACGCTGCGCTACCTTTTTTTGATGCGGCAACCACTGTGTGCGCACTGCTCGCCACCTGGATGGTGACGCAAAAACTGCTCGAGAACTGGCTTTATTGGATCGCAATCAACGCCGTTTCAATCGGTTTATATTTGGCTCGAGATTTATCGCTGACCGCTGCGCTGTTTGCAGGCTATGTCATCCTCGCGATGGTCGGTTATCGCACTTGGCGAAAGCAATGGTTACGGCAGCAAACCGCTTAAGCGAAGCACTGCACAATTGGGCAGACTGGAACTTAATAGCGCCTCTTGCGGCGGCACCGCGCCTCGGTCCAGTGTTGTCGGAAGGCAGCGGTCATGTCCTGTTTGAACTCCTTGATGAGCCATCGCTGGTAGCTCGTGTGCGCCGCAGACCCACCAGTGAAGTTGAAGGCGCGTTCTCTGGTGAAGTCGAGATCTGGTCGGCCGCTGCGGCAGCAGGTATCGCGCCCGCACTGGTCTATGTCGATCGCCAGCAGCAGGCGGTTATCTGCGAGCGCGCCGGACAGACGTCGCACCCCATCACCGGGGCAGCTCTGGGGCACCTGATGTGTGCTATTCATACCCTTCCGAAAGTGAATCGCCGGCTAACACTTCGTGCTGATGCCGTATCCTACCTCTCCTCAGTGCCCGCTGAGCAACACAGTGCTTGGCAAGCGATTGTTCACAGTACTGATATCGACCAAGCCTTTTCATTGCTTGAGCAAGATACCGATTACTTGTGTCATAACGACCTCACTGTCGGTAACCTATTGACTCAGGGCGATCAGCTTTTCGCCATCGACTGGGAGTACGCCGCCATGGGCAGCCGGTATTTTGACGTCGCTATTGCGATGGCTGATCTGCCTTTGGTTGAACAGCCGTTATTGGCAGAGCGCGTCTTAGGGCAATCACTGTCTAACGCACTGCTGACTGCAGGATGCAATATCGCCGCGCTCATGACGGCCCTGTGGCAGCACCGATTCGACCCTAGCCAAGCTCCCGATCCACGCAATGACTTATCATGGCTGCCCAGGCAGTGAACCAGACTTGGCATGTATTGGGTGCGGGCGCGATCGGCGGCTGGCTCGCCTGTGAGTTACAGGCATCGGACTGTCCCATAACGTTGTTGCATCACCGCGACACTGAGCCAACACGTCGGCTTGCGCTGAGCAAAGCAGCGACCGCAGCGTCAAACAAAGCATCCACCTCGTTCACCTTTAAGCAAGAGTCCGTCGCACAGGAATCAGCGATTACCGCCTTACTGGTGTGCACCAAAGCATGGGCGACAGAAGATGCTGTGCGATCCGTTGCCCATCGGCTGTCTGAGAATACGCAAGTGGTATTACTCGGCAACGGGATGGGCCTCGCTGAACGTGTGCTCCCGCTGATCGGAGACGCAGCCCTAGTCCTGGGATCTACTACGGCCGGTTGTCTTAGGAACGACCGGAACACACTGCACTTATCGAGTGCTGGCACCACCTACCTCGGTCCCGCCTGGGCAGATTCACATCCACCATCGTGGCTACCACTGTGGCAACGCAGCCTAACGCAATGCCATTGGCAACCGGATATACGCTCGATATTACTGGCCAAAACCGCCGTCAATGCGGTGATTAATCCACTGACAGCAATCCATCAGGTGAAGAACGGCGCGTTGCTCGAACCCGAATTACTGTGCAGCACAGAGGCCGCCATCGCTGAGGTACAACGCCTACTGATCGCCGCGGGTGAAACGCTGATTGCCAACGCTTTACCGAGTCGAGTCAACGATATTTGCCAGGCCACCGCACAGAATGATTCCTCAATGAAGGTGGACCTAGCGCGCGGTAATCCCACAGAAGTTGAGTGGATACTGGGATGGCTATTGACGCATTTGGTCTCTGAGCCACCCGCCACCCCGGTATTGCAGGCCCTTTACGATGAGATTCAGACCACAGAAAAAGTGAAGCGCTCTGCGTCGCAGCCCGAGCACTGGAGTTAACCGACCAGCACAGGCGAGCGCCCTAAGCCCCATTGCAGTGCCAAACTGTCGGCTCCTTAAAGGAGCGCGAACAAAGAAATGACGACGATCCAAACGGCGGTGGCACGACTGATGGCTTTCTGCGCGGTCTCCACCACGTCAACCACGTCAGTGGGCGTCTCTGCAGTACTGAGATCCAAATGCCACGCGCGCGCAATGCCAAGCGCGAGTAGCGACTGATTAGAGTAGGTTTTATCAAACGCTTGGTCTGTCAGCAGATTGCGACTTTTCTCGAAATCACCTAATAGCGACAAAGTCAGCAGCAGCACGCGGGCAGGCAACCAGTCTAACAACGCTACCGCAGACTGAAATTGGCCATTTGAGCGCACATTCATCAGGTCAATGAGTCGATAAGCCACCGCGGCAAAGGGCCCTAACAGACAAAAATACAATACGGTCGGAAACCAGCGGGCAAAACCGCGATACCCAAACGACTGCAGCGCCGCGTCAGGCAGCGTAAGGCCTTGCTCAGGAAGGGCGCTTGGGTCCGTGACCAGCATTTCTGCGCCGTCAAGATCGCCTACGCGAGCGCGCGCCAAAAAGCGCTGTAGATCCGTTGGATAATCGTCGCGCCCAAAAGCAAAGTACAACAGGGCAACAGACACCAAGGCCTCGCCCAGCTCGCCCAGAAAAAACGCCAGCACCCAGAAAAGGAATAAAAAAATCACTAGGGGGACCGCCACCCTCAGTGCGAGCGAAAGCGGCGCATCCAAATCCAATGCATCGATTCTGCGCATCATTGGATCAAACCAAGTATCACGATGCAGAGGGCCACCGCCGCCAAATAAAGCAAACAATCCCACCGCCACAATGAACACCAAGTACGACACTACCCCTACTCTCCTTTTACTGCTCCTAGCAAACGCTTTAACTGCAGCCAATCGAAAGCTGGTCCAGGATCTGTTTTACGTCCCGGCGCGATATCTGAGTGACCCACAATAGCATCGTGCTGAATGGCCGGATATTGATTTCGCACCGCCCGAATTAACTGCGCCAGCACCCGATACTGCGGCATCTCATAACGCTCCTCATCACAGCCTTCTACTTCGATACCAATGCTGAAGTCATTGCAATTGGCGCGACGTTCCCAACACGACTCCCCCGCATGCCAGGCCCTGTCGTCAGTCGACACAAATTGCACTATCGCTCCATCGCGACGAATCAGAAAGTGAGCGGAAACCGTTAGATGGGCAACTTCAGAAAAATAAGCATGATCGGCGGGATTTAGTTGATTGGTGAAAAGTGCCTCGATGTAAGGACCACCATACTCACCCGGCGGTAACGATATGCCATGAATGACAATCAGCTCAGGTGCTGCCTCGGTGGGCCGCGCATTGAAGTTGGGCGAAGGCACTGGGCGCGCGCAGGCCAGCCATCCATTCGCGAACTTCCATTGGTCACTCGAGGTCATCACAGGGTAATCTTATCGCACCGGCGAGGGTTGCTCCTCTTTTCCGTCATTTTTAAGCAACATGGACGACACCATGATCAGTGCTCAGTATATTTCAGAACGCGTCCAACAAGCCCTTGCGGAAGATGTGGGCGTAGGAGACATCACCGCCTCATTGATCGCGCCCGACGCCCTCGCCAGCGCAGACGTGATCACGCGAGAAGCGGGCGTGCTGTGCGGCAAAGCATTTGCCGATGAAACATTCCAGCAGGTTGATGCGCGTTGCAGTACGGTTTGGCAGGTAGCGGACGGAGACCACCTTAATGCTGGCGATAGCCTGTTTCGGGTCACTGGACCCGCTCGTGCGCTGTTAACGGCTGAACGAACAGCATTGAATTTTTTACAAGCGCTCTCTGGCACTGCCACCGTGGCAAAAGACTACGCTGACCGCGTTGCGCATACTAACGTGCGATTACTCGATACACGAAAAACGGTGCCCGGATTGAGGCTCGCACAAAAATATGCCGTCGCCTGTGGTGGTTGCTATAACCACCGTATTGGATTATTCGACGCTTTTTTGATCAAAGAAAACCATATCACTGCCGCCGGCGGCATTCGCGAAGCCATTATCGCGGCACGTCACATCGCTGCCGACACACTCATCGAGATTGAAGTAGAAACGCTCGAAGAACTGGACACTGCACTGTCTGAGGCACCAGACCGCATCATGCTCGACAACTTTTCCCTTGCGGCTTTGCGCGAGGCGGTCGCTCGAACCGCTGGTGGTGCTGAGTTAGAAGCCTCAGGTAATGTCACGGATCACACCCTGGTTGCCATTGCGGAGACGGGGGTCGATCTGATTTCCATTGGCGCATTGACCAAACATATTCGTGCACTCGATCTTTCCATGCGCATCACCTAACCTTGCCCCACCTGGCCGGCGCTGCCGACCGTCCATCACGGTCACTGCTGCGTCTACAGCGATACTTGAGGGCCAATGAGCACACCGTTGCGATCCGCATAAAGCCAATCGCCCGGACAAATCGTCATCTCACACAGCGTTAATGGGATATCGCGTTCGCCAGCTCCACGCTTCTCCGTTTTGACCGGACAGACTCCCAAGGCTTGCACACCAATATCGATACCATCAATCACCTCTACGTCACGGATCGCGCCCAAGACGACGACCCCGGCCCACTGATGATCGGCGGCCAGTTGTGCGAGCCGATCCCCCAGCAATGAGCGATGCAAGGCATTTGCACCATCCACCAGCAACACCCGCCCTTCCCCCGGTTCTGACACCGCCTCAGAGACCCGAGAGTTGTCCGCGTGACAAGCAATCGTCGATATCGGTCCCGCAAAGTGTGGTCGTAACCCAAACTGCCGAAACTGTAGTGGGAGATGTCTCAGTTCAGGGTGGAGATCCGATAGATCTGGTGTCGTGAAGATCGTCATGGGATCACAGCCAATCGAGTGCAAAATCGGTCAGGCTATCCCCCGAGACTGCAATGGCCCCGGCATGTGCCCGCGCGCGCGGGAGTAACCGCTCCATGTAAAATAACGCAGTGGCGACTTTGCGCTCACAAAAGGTGACCCGGTCACCCCCAGCAGCGACCTTTGCCGCCACTTGGGCACCCCGTGCCAGCTGCCAGCCACCAAACAGGTAACCGGTTTGCATCATATAGTCGAAGGAGCCACCCAATGCCGCAAAGCGATCCTCGGGTAAGATAGCCAGTAATCGCTGTGTGGTACTGACATGATCTGCGAGCGCGGTGGCAAGGCATTGGCCGATGGCGGCCAGGCGGGAGTCCGCATCGCCCTGCAATAACGTTGCCAGCGCCCGGATCTC
>JABJAS010000153.1 GCA_018666055.1 Halieaceae bacterium
AAATCAGTTGTGCGCTCGCTCGGAATGCTCCGCCACAATGCCCGTGGCTTGCTCGTTCAGCACATGAATGATGCGCTGCGAGCGCCCATTGACCACTGTGTGGAGCAATACTGTGGGTATCGCTACCAACAGGCCCAGAACCGTGGTGACCAGAGCAGAAGAGATACCACCGGCCATCGCCTTGGGATCGCCCGCGCCAAAAATCGTGATCGCCTGGAACGTAATGATCATGCCGGTCACCGTACCCAGCAGTCCCATCAGAGGCGCTACTGCGGCAATAATTTTCAACAGTGTGAGGCCTTGCTCAAGTTTTGGCGTTTCGCTTAGCACCGCCTCAGCCATTTTCAACTCAAGTGTTTCGGGATCCATGTTGGGATTATCTTCGTGGACCTTTAACACCCGTCCCAGAGGATTATCGGCACGTGCCGACGTCGATTTAAGTTGAGACGATACTTTGCCGCCAACAGAAGTCAGGACGATTAAACGGAAAATAGCCAAAATAAAGGCAAAGGTGCCCACTGCCGTAATGGCATAACCGACGTATCCGCCTTGGTGCCACCGCTCAGAAATAGTGGGGCTGTCGATAATGGCTGCCAAGAAAGAGCCGCCTGTAGGGCCGGTGGGGTCAATACCAAACTGCGATAACCCAGATTGCGCGGAGGCTAAATCCTGCGCTTGTCCGTTAAACCCGCCCCCGGGCTGCCGTGGCAACTCAGATAGCTGATCAATATTAAAGGAGAGGTAGTTGCCCTCGGTATCAATAATATTAAACGCGCCGACACGAACAACCTCTCGCTCGCTGAGCTCACCAGAAGGTGTCGCGACCTTCGCAGTGTAACGGCTGATCTCGCCCTGCTCACGAATCTCCCTCAGCAGCTCGAACCACACTTTTTCAATCTCATCGATACGTGGCAGTTGATCCGACCCAGACATCTTAGCGATCAGCGCTTTTAAGAAGCCCTCACGTCCGGGGTACTCGGAGCTCACCAAAGAGACTTCAACGTTAGACGCCAAATCTCCAGAAGCGGCTGTCAAATGACCAAACAACTCGGACAAGGTGCCCAAGCGCTCCTTCAGCTGCTCTTGCTTGGCTGCGATCAGCAGCTCATTTTCTTCAAATTTTTTCTCCAATCGCGCAGAACGACGCTCTTCCCGCAGGCGCTCGTCTTCAGCGCGCTTTAGCGCCTTAGTCTGGTTAGCCTTGTCGCTAGAAAACCGCTGCTCGCGCGCTTGATTTTCGGCTGAGGCTCGTGCCTGCCCTCGCTCCACTAATTCCAGCAGCTGGTCGAGATTTTCAGCGGCAACTTCCTGCGGAGTTGGGGGTGGTGGTGCCTCGACTTCCGCCTCAGCCTCTTGGCCGAGCGTAAGGGGCGTGAATAGCGCGCTTGCCAGCGCCAGAGCAGATACTTTCAGAAATTGAGAACGCATTTCAGTTCGCCTCCGGGGCTGATACGGGCATATTTAATAATTCGATCGTCGCTTGCTTCTTCGCAATACGAACGCCTTTGCGAACAGCTGATGCATAATCACCGGCAGCTAACTCTTCCCAGCTTTGCGTCTCACGGTTCCAAGCTCCCGTCTCGGCGCCATCGGTACTCTGGTAAACCAGTGCCACGCGGCCAATGCGCAAGATGTCGACTTCGCGCTCCGCACCGTTGAGGTCAATCGAGTCGCTGTAGGACTCAATACCGCGACCGTATTGTAATTCGATCGAGTAGAGCTCTAGCACCTGACGATATGCCTCTGCAGAGGTGACGTCAGAGCGATCCATATTAGCCCGGACGGCTTCGATATTACCCAAGCGGGTATCGAGGTCGAACGGCATATCGAATTGAATGAACTGCTCGAGTCCGTCCAGCATCCGCGCCACCAGAGGTGGAATCTGGCGCTGAATGACTGACGCCTCAGAGATAGAGACATCAATATCAGTGATGCGCTTCTCTTGATTCGCAATCTGGCGCTCCAAACGAGCGTTGTAGACCTTGAGGCCATCAACCTGCTTCATGACCGTCTTGTAATCTGACAACAAACTAGCGGTCTCATCCGCCAGTCGGTCAATTTTAGCCTGGGAAGCCTTGGCTGCCACTGCACGTTGCTTGCCCACCTCGACGATGGGGTCGATGGACTGCGCGACGGCCAGCGACGCACTTCCGCCGACACACATTGCCAACAGTAAACTTTTAAGTCGAGTCGTAGTCATGGGATCGATACTTCCTCTCAAAGCAAAATCTGGAAAGCGCTAGCCTAAGCCAACCCTTTAATGAAGCTTAATTGGTGACGCTGTTATCTCT
>JABJAS010000154.1 GCA_018666055.1 Halieaceae bacterium
AACATCCACAGTGGTCCAATCACCCTTGTCGCTTTGACGTAATCGCTTATGATGGCGTTGCGGCACGAGCCAATCCAACTTGGGTTCAGGCCGCATTCAACTGATTTTTTTTGGTATCGACAAGCGGAAGGTCTGTGGACGTTTATCCTAGCATTGCCAGCTTTTTCCAAAGACACTTGGAAGCCTCTAGTTTGGCAGTGGATGCTATTGCAGACACGCTGGGTGACGCCATTGACCTGTTAGCTCATGCCATTCTCGCCGATCGCAAACTATTCAGTGTTGGTGTAGGCCCAGATCGTGCCAGCGCAACCGCACTGAGTAGCCTACTGCAACACGGCGTATTGAGAGAACGTCCTAGCCTACCCGTGGTGGAACTCGCGACGCACCAAGTCGAAACCTCCGAGCTCGGCGTAGGCTGGGTGAGCCAGCAACTTCAAGCGCTTGGCCAGGCTGGCGATGTCGGCGTGGTATTCGCGGCCACCCTGCAAGACTCAGACATTCAACGACTGGCGCTCATAGCGGAACAAAGGAGAGTTTCGTTGATCTGGATAGGCAACCGTGGCCCGGGGATCAGCGTCAACTTAGCACAGGAATCGATCGAAACAACGCTCGCGGTAAACCATACCCTAGCAGTCTGTCTTGCCCACTTAATTGATACCCATACCTTCGGTCCTCTGGAGATCTGAATCATGCCGATATCGCGACTCGCACTGCGACCAACCCTCCCTCTTATCTTCTCGCTGTGGGCTGCGTCTGCCGTGCTCAGCGGTTGCGGCACGATCATGTCCAGCGCGGGTGCGGGCCCTATCGAGGAAGACCCCGGAGAACGAACCTTTGCCCAACAAATGGCGGATGAGAGCATCGAAACCAAAGCGATGGTCAATATCAACGCGGCCGACGAGGCCTATGACCAAGCGCATCTCAGCATCGTGTCATACAATGGGTTTCTCTTGCTGGCTGGCCAGGTACCCTCGGAGGCTCTCAAGGCGCTTGCCACCAATGTCGCACGCGACTTAGAGGCCGTCCGCCGGATCTACAACGAACTCGAGGTAGGTCCAGCAACCAGTGCCGGTACCCGCACCAATGACACGTGGATTACCACACAGGTCAAATCAAAGTTACTGGCCAGCTCGGATACACCGGGCAGGCGCGTCAAAGTGGTCACCGAAAACGCGGTCGTCTATCTCATGGGTTTGCTGACCGCCGAAGAAGCGGATCGCAGCGCATTGGAGGCAGCCGAGGTAAAGAGCGTCGCCCGAGTCGTCCAGCTATTCGAGATTATTACTGAGCCCGCTATTTAACGACTTTAAGACTGGGGCGACCTCGGCCTGAAGGCGGTTCCGGAGGCTCTTCAGGTGCTTCCACCTCATCGAACACCATGCCTTGGCCATTCTCCCGAGCATAAATACCAAGAATGGCTAAGGTGGGCACTGCAATATCAGTCGCGACACCACCGAATCGACCGTTAAATGTCACTAGGTCGTTACTCAGTTCTAATCCAACCACGGCACTGGGCGATATGTTGAGCACGATTTGCCCATCTGTCACATACGCTTGGGGAACAGTCACCCCGTCATAATGAACGTCGACTAAGAGGTGCGGCGTGCAGTCATTATCAATAATCCACTCATAAATAGCGCGGATAATGTAGGGGCGGCTAGAGGTCAACAGAGCATGCGGCCCTATGGACGCATCTCTCTTTCTTGGATGGTGAGGCTTTCCTGAAAAGCCTCCCGTTGGAACAACCGCTCCATATAATCAAACAGCGGCTTCGACTGCTTACTCACCCGTATATCCACACCCAAAGCAGGAAGCCGCCATAGAATGGGGGCAACGCAGCAATCCACCAACGAGAACTCCTCGCTCATGAAAAATGGCTTTTCTGCAAATATAGGCGCCACAGCCATTAAACTCTCTTTCAGCTCTTTGCTCGATTTGGTCACGACGTTGTCACTTCGCGAAGACTGAATAGCATCTACCAATGTCGCCCAATCTCGCTCGATACGGTAGACAAACAATCGGCTCTCAGCACGCGCTACTGGATAGACAGGTAGCAAGGGCGGATGCGGGAAACGCTCGTCAAGGTATTCCATCATGACTTTCGATTCGTACAACACCAGTTCTCGGTCAACCAGCGTGGGCATACTGCTGTAAGGGTTCAGCTCACTCAATTCTGGTGAAACGGCTCCATTTTCAGACTCAACCAATTCAACGGTCACGCCTTTTTCTGCCAATACCAAGCGCACGCGATGGCTGTAATGACAAGTATTATCGGAGAACAGGGTCATGGAGGAGCGTTTAGAAACGATCCCAGAGGCATCATCAGGCATGTGTTTTCAACTGATTAAAAGAGGAACATAGTCTACCACTCAAACGGCGGTAAAACTTGCCCCTCGGTACTTTGAAGGGATTTAGTGCACGTCTTTCCAATATTCTCGGTTCAATAGCCAAGCAAAGATGAAAAATAACGCTAAAAATAGCAAGACGTAGGTCCCTATCCGCAATCGATCTGCCTTGTAGGGTTCGGCGGTGTAGGCCAGAAAATTCACCAAGTCATACATAGCACCATCGAACTGCTCAGGCGTCATCACACCTGCGGCAGCCAGTTCAACCGTTTCACAATGCGCCGCTTTATCCGCAGGGTGGCCCTGCGCATCCACACAACTCGATAAGCCTTGCAATTCCATCAGCACATGGGGCATGCCAACGTTCGGATAAACACGGTTATTGACGCCATAAGGTCTTTGATCATCTTTGTAGAAAGCGCGAAGATAAGTGTAAAGCCACTCCGGTTGTCGCGCCCGTGATATTAGCGACAAATCTGGTGGCGTGGCGCCGAACCACACTTTAGCGTCGCCTTTGTCCATGCTATTCGACATTAACGAGCCCAGCTTGATTTCGGGATCAAAAACGAGGTTTGCTTTGTACAGGTCCTCGGGAATACCCAAGTCGCGTGCAACCCGATTGTGCCGAGAATATTGTAACGAGTGGCATCCCATACAGTAACTGGCATACAGTGCAGCACCTCGCTGCAACGAGGGTTGGTCGCCCTGATCAGCTTCGAACGCATCGCAGGGTATGGTGCCGCAATCATAGGCGGACTCCGCTCCCACCACCTTCAGCGGGAGAAAGGCCAACAGACCAATCAACACTAAGGTCGCCATGCTTTGCCAAACGTTCATCCCGCCGTTCATGGTGACGCGCTCCGGTTCAGGCTTGGTCCGGTCGAGCCGCGACCACCAAGGCATCGCAAGGAAAAACAGGAAGTAAAAAATAGTGCAGATTTGCGCCAGCACCGTCCGCTCTGGGGTCGGAGACTTCACGCCCAAAACACCGAGAATAATGAACGAGACTACAAACAGCAGCAGCATCACTCGATTCAGCATGCCGCGGTAACGCCAAGAACGGACCGGATTTCGATCGAGCCACGGCAGAGCGAAAGGAATCACCACCGACGCCGCGAAGAATACAAAGCCCCAGAATTTATCGGGCACCGCGCGCAACACTGAATAAAACGGCGTGAAGTACCAGACCGGCGCAATGTGTGCGGGTGTCTTCAGTCCATTAGCCTCTTCAAAATTAGCAAACTCTAAAAAGTATCCAGACATTTCCGGCGCAAAAAAGATAACAGCACAGAAGAAAAACAAAAAGACAGCAATACCCTGCACGTCGTGGACCGAGTAGTACGGATGGAATTTGATGCCGTCTAGAGGAATACCGTTCTCGTCCTTCGTTTTCTTGATCTCCACACCATCTGGATTATTCGAGCCTACCTCGTGCAGCGCCAAAATATGCAACACCACTAAAGCGAGCAAAACGATAGGTAGCGCCACAACGTGCAAAGCAAAAAATCGATTCAGTGTGATGCCGGACAGGAGGTAATCGCCGCGGATCCACGTCACGATGTCTTCACCGACGACTGGTATGGCACCAAACAGAGAAATGATCACCTGCGCGCCCCAGTAAGACATTTGCCCCCAAGGCAGGACGTAGCCCACAAACGCCTCGGCCATCAACACAATAAAAATCATCATGCCGAAAACCCAAATTAACTCTCTGGGTTTTTTGTAAGATCCGTACATCAGCGCACGCATCATATGTAGGTAGACCACAATAAAAAAGGCAGATGCGCCGGTTGAGTGCATGTACCGCAGCAGCCACCCGTAATCGACATCCCGCATGATGTATTCGACCGACGCAAAGGCCTCCTCTGAGGAGGGCGTGTAGTTCATCGTCAACCAGATACCGGTCAGCAGCTGATTGACCAGCACCAACAGCGAAAATACGCCAAAGAAATACCACAAATTAAAGTTCTTGGGCGCGTAATACTCAGCCATGTGAGTATTCCACGTTCTCGTCAGAGGAAGACGAGCATCAATCCAAGAAACCAGACCTGTCAGTGCCTTTTCCATCAGACTGCCTCCGCGTCAACGCCAATCACTAGGACGTTTTCGCCTTCAAAAGAGTAAGGGGGAACTTCTAAATTAGCGGACGCCGGAACACCCTTGTACACCCGCCCTGCCAAGTCGAACTTGGAGCCGTGACAGGGACAGAAAAAGCCACCAAGCCACTCATCCCCGCCCATGTCGGCTGCGCCAACCTCGGGCCGGAACTTTGGCGCGCACCCCAAGTGGGTGCAAAGCCCTACAATCACCAGCAACTCCTCGTTGAGTGCCCGAGCTTCTCCAGAGATGTAAGCAGGTTGCGCCGACGCTTCCGACAACGGATCTTTCAAGTCACCATTTAGCGTCGCCAGATCCGCCACTTGCTCTGCTGTTCGACGCAACACATACACGGGCTTACCACGCCACTCGATCACCACCATTTGTCCCGGCTCTATCCCGCCGATATCAGCTCTGACCGGCGCGCCAGCCGCTTTGGCTTTTTCCGATGGGTTCCATGACCCCAAGAACGGCACTGCAACGCCTGCAACGCCGCCCACACCCACTACGGAGGTAGCCGCAGTGAGAAACCGTCTGCGAGTGTCGCTGTGATCACCTGTTGTGTCGTGGGCTTCAGTTGTATCGGTCATGCTTGGACGTCTCCCGTGTTACCGCTGGACCACTCCGCGGGTCAGAACACGCTAGAGTGAGCAGTGAAGCAAGATAGTTAGTGCGTAGTGCGCGCGAAGTGTAATGCTCACGCCAGCTACCAGCAAGTTGAAATACGAATTCGCTGCCCGACAAGATCAGTATGATTGCCTCTCAAACGACCTTTTTGAGGACCTACGCCAGACTGACCACGCCGTTTTGAGGGTATTTGGCTGATCACATCGTCATTGAGCGGCGACCTATCTTATTTCGCACGCTCACAAGCCTCAGAGACTGCACGCTACTGTGGGTAAAAGGTCCTTGGAATAACCACCATCATCGGGTTGACTGCCAAAGCAAAAAAAAACCGGCACAGGTGCCGGCTCTTGAACGTGTAGACGAAAAACTTATCGCTTGGAGAATTGCGGGCGACGTCGCGCCTTGCGCAGGCCTACCTTCTTTCGTTCCACTTCCCTTGCGTCTCGGGTGACGAAACCAGCGGCGCGAAGCGCGCCTCGCAGACTCTCGTCATAATCCAGCAGCGCCCGCGTCAATCCATGTCGAATAGCGCCTGCCTGGCCAAAGCTTCCTCCGCCACACACGGTGACATTGGCATCGAAACTCGCTGCATTCTCAGTCAATTCCAGCGGCTGCCGGACGATCATCCGTGCTACTTGACGGCCAAAATACTCGTCAACGGGACGACCATTCACTGTAATGTTGCCGCTACCTGAGCGCAGGAATACACGCGCGGTGGAGGTCTTTCGTCGACCCGTTCCGTAATACTGTGCGGTTGCCATTATGGTCTCCTCAGATCGTCAGTGGCTGCGGCTGTTGCGCCGAGTGCGGATGCGCAGGACCCGCATACACCTTAAGTTTTTTCAGCAT
>JABJAS010000155.1 GCA_018666055.1 Halieaceae bacterium
AGCAGAGGGGTCTTCATCCGCGGCCGGCAAGCGGATATTTCGCGCTGGCACCACCGTGGAGATCGCGTGCTTATAGACCATTTGTGACACCGTATTTTTTAACAACACGACAAACTGATCAAAAGACTCAATCTGGCCTTGTAGCTTGATGCCGTTGACCAAGTATATCGATACGGGGACTCTTTCCTTGCGTAATGCATTCAGATAAGGGTCTTGTAGGGTATGCCCTTTTGACATGGGAACTCCTTGTTATACCAACCAAAGCGGTGCGCTCTTCACGAAAAGCGCGTTACGGCCGCCAATAATGTGGCGACAAAAAACTTCACCGTAATGAAGCGGACGTATTCTACTACGATCTCACTGCCATCTAAAAGTTCCGCGCCACCCTATTAATACACGTTAACCAATTTTCTCCGTCTCCATCAGCCGTATCGACCTCGTCAGGCGCTGACGACGGTGAGTCTGTAGCCTTGGTTTTCACAACTTGGCCTGACGCGTCGGTCAGTAGCCAAGACAAATCTGGCCAACTTCGCAGCCAAGTCAGCTGCCGTTTAGCGAGTTGGCGCGTCGCCGCCAATATTTTTTCGCGACACTCGTCGAGCGTGATCTCATGGTTTAAGTGAGACCAAACCTGCCGATACCCCACGGCCCGCATCGAGGGCAAGTCCGTGTGCAGATCACCACGTTGATACAACGCCAGGACCTCTGCCACCAACCCCGCAGCAAACATCGCATCGAGCCGCGCCACAATGCGGGAATGCAGCGTACTGCGATCCTCGGGGCACAGCGCGATACATTCATAGTCAGCCGCATTGGTCGTCGTTTCACCACGCTGCCATTCACTCAGTGCCACCCCCGTGCCGCGAAAGACCTCTAGCGCTCTGCCAATACGTTGGCTGTGATTGGGGTGAATCTGCGCTGCTATTGTGGGGTCTACGTCAGTCAGTTGCTCATGCAATGCCGGCCATCCGCTCGTTTTTGCCTCGGTTTCTATGGCCGCACGGATGTCAGAATCGATTGCCGGAATTGGGTCGAACCCCTGCACCAAAGCACGGAAATACAACATGCTCCCGCCCACTAAAATGGGTTTGCGCCCGCGCGCCCTGATGTCAGCAATACTCGCTTTGGCGTCGCGGGCAAAATCAGCGGCGGTGTAAACATCGGCAGGATCACGAATATGAACTAGATGGTGCGGATAGTCTGGTTTAGCAGCGCCTATGGACAATCCACGATACACCAACGCCGAGTCAACACTGATCAGCTCGCCACCCACGTGTTCGGCCAGCGCCTCGGCGAGCGAGGATTTCCCCGCGGCGGTGGGTCCCATCAATGCCAATACTTTTTCCGTCATGATCAGCGACCGCGCAGAAACAGCCTATCGAGATCAACCATACCCTGCTGCACCCAGGTCGGCCGGCCATGATTACACTGCCCCGAGCGTTCAGTCTCTTCCATATCTCGCAGCAGGGCATTCATTTCCGGTAACGACAATCGGCGATTAGCGCGCACCGAACCATGGCAAGCCATGGTCGACAACAAAGCATCCAAAGAGCTGCTGATGCGATCACTGGTGCCAAACATCAATAAGTCAGACAGGACATCTCGGACCAAGGCCTCTGCGTCACCGTTAATCAATGCAGCGGGGACCTCGCGAATAATCACCGATTCTTCACCCGATGCATCGAGCAATAACCCCAAAGCGGCCAGCTCGTCACTCTGTTCGATGGCGATAGCCGCTTCTCGGTTGGATACGGCAAGGGTTTGTGGAACAAGTAAGGGCTGTCGAGTAATGCCGTTGCTGTCGCGCGCCTGTTTGAGCCGCTCGTAGGTAATGCGCTCATGCGCAGCATGCATGTCGACCACTACCAAGCCATGCTGATTCTCCGCCAAGATATACACACCGTGTAACTGAGCTATCGCGAAACCCAGCGGTGGGATGTCTGCCGGTTCGCCGGAAAACTCCGGCTGCGGACTCGATGAGGGTTGCGCCACAGTGCCTCGCCAACCTTGTGCGGTAGATGCAGGGCTTTGTGCGCCGACACCTCCCGTCGTAGCAGTCTCAAACCGATCTTGATTGAACTCGGAAAAACCACGGGTCGACGACAAACCGCCAATGGACAGTCCGATACTCGATTGATGCGGTGATTGTCCGCTCTCGGTGATGTCGCTGGTGGCCACCGGTTGACCGGGTCGGACATCCGCGAGCGCACGCGACAAGGTACCAAACAGAAAATCGTGCACGGCACGGCTATTGCGGAACCGCACTTCATGTTTGGTCGGGTGCACGTTCACATCAACGCCTGCAGGATCGACCTCTAAAAACAAGACAAAGGCGGGGTGGCGGCCGTGAAACAAGACGTCTCGATAAGCTTGTCGGATCGCGTGCGACACCAGCTTGTCGCGAATCACGCGGCCGTTAACAAAAAAGTATTGCAAATCGGCCTGACTTCTTGAGAACGTCGGCTCGGCGACCCAGCCCCACAACCGTAGGTCACCCGCCTCGCGCTGAATAGGGACCGTGTGTTCAGCAAACCCACCCCCACAAATCTGCGCAACACGGCGCGCACGCTGCGCCTCATCTTCAGCGGCCGCAAGCTGCAGCGTCTGCTTGCCATTATGCCGAAGCGTGAACGAGACATCGGGTCGCGATAACGCCTGACGCTTGATCACCTCATAGACATGGCCGTACTCCGTTTTGTCCGTCCGCAAGAACTTACGGCGCGCTGGCGTGTTATAGAACAAATCTCTCACTTCGAGTGTCGTGCCTCTGGGATGTGGCGCTGGACGCACCGTCACCGCCATTTCTCGACCTTCGCAGAGGGCCTGATGGCCAAAGGAGGAATCCTCATTTTGATTAGAGGTGAGGAGCAAACGCGAAACCGATGCTATTGAGGCCAAGGCCTCCCCGCGAAACCCCAGCGAAGCGACGGCTTCTAGATCATCAATAGAATTAATTTTGCTGGTGGCGTGTCTCGCTAATGACAAGGCTAGATCAGACTCTGCAATACCCAGTCCATCATCGCGCACCCGTAATAAGCGGACACCCCCCGCCTCCACGTCAACCTCAATACGCCTAGCACCGGCGTCGAGGCTATTCTCTACCGCCTCTTTGACCACCGATGCCGGTCTTTCCACCACTTCACCCGCAGCAATTTGGTTCGCGAGTCGCGGTTCAAGAATACGGATCGAAACCACTATGGTGCCTCCGGTATCACTAAGGTTTGCCCAACGTAGATCACATCACGACTTAACCCGTTGGTCGATTTAATCGCAGCAAGGGATACCCCAAATTGTTCGGCGATCTGCGAGAGCGTATCGCCCGCTGCGATCGTCACCTCGCGCCCTCCTTGCTCTCGCTGCCACGCCAACAGCGTACCCGGTGGCGGCTGACGCGCAAACCAGCTCTGTATGCCGCGGCGGATCGCCCGCGCCATTTTATCCTGATAGGTCGGAGTGGCCAGTCGTTCAGCCTCTTGCGGATTAGAGATAAAACCAGTTTCGACCAGTAACGAGGGGACGTCGGGCGACTTCAGCACCACAAAGCCCGCTTGCTCGACCTGTTGTTTATGCAGACGGGCGACGCCCTCTATCTGTTGCAAAATCAACCGGCCCACGTTCAAACTGGTATCCAGCGTGCCGGTCATCGAGAGATCTGCCAATACCCCTGCGAGCATAGGGTCCATCTCTGCCAATTGGACGCCACCGACCCGGTCTGCCTCATTTTCGGTATCGGCTAGGTATTGTGCCGTGGTCGAGGTCGCTCCGCGCGTCGATAAAGTGTAAATCGAAGCCCCTCGCGCAGACGGTTCTCGAAACGCGTCTGCATGAATCGAAATGAAAAGGTCGGCTTGAAGCGATCGTGCTTGATCTCGACGGTTTTTCAGACTGACGTAATAGTCACCGGTGCGAATCAGTACCGGCTTGAATCCGGGGATTTTCGCTAATTGCGCCTCAAGCCGACGGGCAATCTGCAAGACAACCACTTTTTCACGCAAACCCCCTGGGCCAGACGCCCCCGGATCTTCACCGCCGTGACCCGGATCGATCGCAATCACAATATCCCGGCGGGCATCCAACGACTCGACCGTCATGACCGGCGCTGGGGTAGCGACCACCTCCGCCACCGCATTTACCTTATCAAATAAATCCACCACCACTCGGTGACCCGTTGACTCATTTGGCGGCAGCAAAAAAATCGACACGGTGACCTGAGCAGTCAGATCAAAAACCACCCGAAGATTGGTGCCTTGCCGAATACCTGCGCGGACACGTGCGATAGGAGTCTCTGCCAGAGGCAGCGCAGACAATGCCGTATTGAGCCGTGTATCGAGCAAGTCGAGCACCAGACGATCCGGATTCGCTAAGGTCAATGTTTCAAAATCCACCGCGTCGGAGAGATCCAATACGATGCGGGTATGATCCGGCGCACGCCACAAGCGCACTGCCTCCAGCTCTGAAGACCAAGCCATGGGGGTCGCACTGATAGCGGAGGCGACTAGCGCAACACCCAGCAAAAGGTGCGCCCGAGAACGACCGCTGTGACACCACGGGGGAGCACCCTTTTTGAGTGAGAACGGCGTTTGAATGAAGTGGCGTAGCATCATCTACGCCGCGTCATGGGGCAAAGCAGCCAAAGCAGATGCCTCGACACTCATCAGTTGCAGTGTTCTCCCCGACGCTTGCGGCAACAAAGTCAGGTCGATAGTGGGCGCCGGCAGCTCGCCCTCGGCGCGCTCCGGCCATTCGATGAGCAGCACGCCGCGCGTTGCGAGGTAATCGTCTAACCCCAAATAAGCCAGCTCCTGCCCCCCACCAAGGCGGTATAAGTCGAGGTGAAAAACCGGCCCGTCAGAGAGCTCCTCGTAGGGCTCCACCAGCGTATACGTGGGGCTCTTGACTGAACCCAAGTGCCCTCTTCCGCGCAAGAAACCCCGGCTAAAGGTGGTTTTTCCCGCACCCAACTGACCCCGAAGATAAATGACGGCTGGCGATGAAATCTGCCGAGCCAGGCGCTCACCAAAAGCCAATGTAGCCGCTTCGTCGGCGAGAAAACAGCTGCCTGTGTGAGGGAGAGAGGGTGTCATAGAACAAGTGTACCGCGCCAAGCGAGTCATCTGTCACAATCTCGCTATGGAAGACGTTGTAAACATCGCCACTGATTCGCCAGAGAACTTG
>JABJAS010000156.1 GCA_018666055.1 Halieaceae bacterium
AAGCCCCCGCCTATCAGAAAGGCGATCGACACAATGGCCATCACCTCGCTCAGTGTCAGATCAAATTCTGCTCGAATTGCCGGGACCGCGTAGCCAAATAAGGCTAAATCCATCTGTGCCGTGGTATACGCCACCAGACAAATGAGGAACGCGCGCAGCGGATATCCCCGCAATGTCTCAGGCACTGTCTCAGGTAATGTCTCAGGTAATGTCTCAGACACTGATCCACATCCATTGGTATCCGTCAGGCGCGGTAAAGTGGCAAGAAAGCTCACCAAATTCATTGGTCGCAGCGCGATAATCACTGACACCTGGCAAGGCCGCTTCGTCGACTGATGTCGCCCGATAACTGTATCCCGACAGACCTCGCTGACCGGCCTGACTCAACACGCGATGATCAGGCGTCGCAAAGTAAGGAGCATAAACTTGCAGCAAGCCCGTAGGACAATCCGGTGCTTTGAGCCGTTCGACCCGAAATAACTGCCCTGCTTCAAGCCTCAAGGCGCGCTGGGTGGGCGGTTCGTCACCTGAATCATGCGCTTCACCATAAGGCGCCGACTCCAAGCCAAAAACCGCTTTATAAAATGCCGTATCAAAGGATCCGGTTGGCTGTACCACGTTGGCATGACTCCCCTCGCTGTTTTTGTAAGGCAGCGTTAGGTCAATCGTGCCGAAACCGGGTCGGTCGAACCCGCCGCGTTGAATAAACGCGACGCGACCATCAGGGTCGAAGTACAGCGTTTCTCTGAGGCCAACAAAGGGCGTTTGTAACGTCACCGGCGGGGGTGGATTCGCCAAGGGCGCAGAGACTAAATCAGACAGCCAACGATCCGACACCTCACTGCGGTAGTGGTTCAGGCTGTCACGGAGCTCAAGAATATCGGCGGTGTACATCCCCATCCACCGGCTACCGGACACCAATGGTCGGTGCGCAGCTAAGCCGTCTCCGGCTAATTCAGACCAACACTGTAGTCTCACCAGTCCTGTCTGGTGGGCGGCACAGCCAGCGTGCTGCAACCGAATCGATTGCAGCGCGGCGTGATGCCCATACAGCGTATTGGCCTCGCTGGCACTCAGCGCGCCCTCGCTTATCGGCTCAAAACCCAGTGCCTGCCAAAAAGCCAATAGTCGTTCCCGCTCAGACGTGCGGGTGGCAAAAACAAATTCGTAAAGGCCGCTAACAACGCTCATTGTGCGTCACACGCTATCACCACCGACCCGGATCACCGCGCGCCCAAGCAGTGCCCGGGCCTCCCAAGCGCGATGCGCCTCAGCAATATCGGATAGATCAAAGCTCTGCTCAATGGGAATACGCCAAGTGTGGTCTGCTAGGGCTTGATGTGTCGCAGAGACTTCGGCACCCCCACTAGCAGCCTGATGAAAGTACTGCACAAAACCCGACACCGAGCAGCTCTTACCGATCAATAGGGACGGCGAAACGGGTGGCGCCTGCCCCGCACTGGCACCCAGATAAATAATATTGCCCAGTGGGGCCACCGCATCGAGATTCATCGGCGCTCGGGCACCGGCATTGCCATCGAAGATAACGTCGGCACCGCGGCCATCAGTTAACGCCTTAACACCTAGCGGCCAGTCATCTCGCAAATAATCAATCACTGCATCTGGCTCAAACTGCTCAGCGAAGGCGAATTTGTGTTCGCCGCCCACTAAACCAATCACCTGTGCACCCGCTGACTTAGCGATCTGCATCACCAAAGCGCCCACGGCACCCGCCGCCGAATGCACCACTACCCACTGGTCAGGCTTTACCTTGGCCGCACTATGCACTAATAGCCAACTGGTATAGGCGCAGGTCGAAAAACAGCACGCCAAGGGCCAATCAAAGTCATCAGGCACCGGCACTAACCCCTGCGCTGGCACGATGGCAAAGTCAGCGTTACCCCCCCAGTGCCCGTTGGTCGCCACACGTTGATCCAATAACGTCGAATCGACGCCCTCTCCCACCGCGTCGACACGACCGGCAAATTCAAAACCCGGGGTAAAGGGGTAGCCAGGGTGATTCCATTTGATGCGATCTGCGCGTGCGTGATTATCAAGTGGGTTGAGTGAGGCATAGGCGACTTTAATGCGCACTTGTCCCGCTCCGGGATCGGGCTGCTCAGCCTCCTGTAATGACAGCACCTCTGGCCCACCGGGTTCTCCCACCACCACTTGTCTCATAACACTGCCTCAACACCTATTCGGTTCAGAGTAAATTTGATCGGTTGTTATATCAATAAGTCATTTTGGGC
>JABJAS010000157.1 GCA_018666055.1 Halieaceae bacterium
CAGTGAGTCTGAGTGGCCGTGATAACACCCTTCAAACTTAATAATCTTGTCGCGGCCGGTAAATCCTCGAGCGAGTCGGATGGCACTCATGGTGGCCTCTGTGCCTGAGCTGGTCATGCGGACTAACGCCATGCTGGGAACCAGACGACTGATGGTCTCTGCCAGTTCAATTTCGATTTCGGTAGGGCAGCCAAAGCTGAGGCCACCTTGAGCGGCCTCGACCACCGCGTCGCGCACCCGGGGGTGATTATGGCCCATGATCATGGGGCCCCATGAGAGGACGTAGTCGATGTAACTGCGTCCATCGGCATCGAAGAGGTAGGCACCATCGGCACGCTCCATGAAGCGAGGGGTTCCTCCAACCGCCTTGAAGGCGCGAACAGGCGAATTGACGCCTCCGGGAATCGTCTTTTTAGCACGCTCAAAGAGCGCTTCAGATCGGCTCATGACACTCTGACTCTCTAATAATAGGACCTAATTATCGCAGGCGAACACGATGGGTGCACCCCATGCGCTTCACGCGCCCGCGGTGGGCCTGAGATAAACCAATAGGATAATCAAAAATAAGAAAAGGACGGGCACCTCATTAAAAACGCGATAAAACACGTGGGTCTTATTGTCGTCACCCCGACACACTCTGCCCACATAAATCCCGGTTTGGAGATGGTAGGCAATTAAGCATGCCACGCCGGTCAGTTTCGCGATCATCCAGCCACTGGTCAGGTAATACTCCCATTGAAAAGACAGGCGCCATAGACCCATCGCGACCGCGAGGAACATAAAGGGCGTCACAAAGCGATACAGCTTGCGTGCCATGACGGCGAGTACTGCCTTGGTGTCTGGTGCTGGGCTTTGCGCGTAGTAAACCAAAATACGGGGTAAATAAAAGAGTCCTGCAAACCAACAGACCACAAAAATGACATGAAATCCTTGTATCCAGAGCATGGCAGTGTCCTTTTGCGCCTTTGGTAAAAAGCCCGCTCGGTCATGACACCGCGCGATTGATCATGAGACAGTATGTGCCCCGCAACACTAACAGAAGCAGGCGTAAAAATGATCAGGGTCGGAGTGGTCGGCGCGACGGGTTACACAGGCATAGAATTGGTGCGATTGCTACTGCAGCACTCTGGCGTCACGATTGATGTGGTGACCTCCAGAGGCGAGGCTGGACGTCGGCTCGATAATTTATTCCCGAGCTTATTGGGGTTTTCTGATCTCTGCTTTACCGATCCTGCTGACGCAGATTACACCACCTGCGATGTGGTGTTTTTTGCCACCCCCCACAATGTCGCGATGCGAGAAGTGCCGGCACTGATCAATCAGGGGATTCGGGTGGTAGACCTATCGGCCGATTTTAGACTGACCGATGTGGCTTTGTGGGAGCGCTGGTATGGCGAATCCCATGCGGCGCCCGAGCTCTGTACCCAGGCGGTTTATGGGCTGCCTGAGACCCACCGAGAGGCGATCAAAACCGCCCGCCTGGTGGCGTGTCCAGGGTGTTACCCCACCGCGGTGCAGCTAGGATTTTTGCCTCTATTGAAGGCGGGTATTGTGGATACTGGGAGCTTGGTTGCCTCCTGTGGATCTGGCACCAGTGGTGCAGGTCGGCAGGCCAAGCTGGGGAGCTTATTGACAGAAGCCGGGGAGAGTTTGAGCGCATACGGTGTCTCGGGGCATCGTCACCTGCCCGAAATGGAGCAGGGACTATCGGGGATGAGCCAACAACCGGTGAGTCTCACTTTTGTGCCGCATCTAGTGCCAATGAGTCGAGGCATTCACGCGACGCTATTTGCTCGATTGACCAACGAGGTCAGCGATTTACAAGGATTGTTTGAGCAATGCTTTGCGACGGAGCCCTCTGTGGTGGTACTGCCCGCTGGTGAGCATCCGGCAACGCGCAATGTTCGCGGGGCCAATATCTGCCAACTCGCGGTCGTTCAGCCTCAGGGTCGGGATACCGTGGTGGTGCTATCGGCCATCGACAATCTGGTGAAAGGGGCTGCCGGTCAAGCGGTGCAGGCGATGAACTTAATGCTGGATCTGCCAGAATCAGCCGGACTCGAGGGCATCGCGTTAACGCCTTAGGGTATGCTAGGAATCGTGGCATGAAAGATCAACACCATCGCACTATCGTGAAGCGGGAGCATCCCTATGCAGGTCGTCGTCGACTGCTGATGCTATTGCTGATTATCAGTGTGGTGGGAGCGATCGGGTTCTGGGCGGGGCAGCGCGGCGTTGTGCCGGCGCCGGTGCTCAATGACGGCACCATTGCATTGCGTGATCAAATTAACCAATTGACGCTGCAATCAGAGGCCGATCAGCAAACACTTGATGAACTCCGTGAGTATCTTGCTGATCAAGCCGCAGAATTGGTTGAGCTCAGACAAACGCTGGTGTTTTATCGCGACGTAGTGGCACCAGAAGAGGGCGAAACTGCGATTATCTTGCGCCAACCCTCTGTGCAGGCCTCAACCGAACCCCGGCAGTGGCAGTTACACACCGTCGTCCATCGTGGAGAGGGAAAAGACCGTCAATACCGGGGTGAATTGCGCCTGACAATGGAGGGAAAACTCGACGGCGTGCCCCATACACTGGAACTGTTCACAGTTGACAGTGGCACTAAAACTGGTGTATTCCCTCTAAGATTCCGGTACTTACAAAACATTCAGGCAGTCATTTCTCTCCCTGATGCGTTTGTGCCTGAGACGATTGAGTCGGTCGTAACGCTCACTAAGCCGGTGAAAGATACCGTCCGGCGGAGCGATCCTTGGGACAGCCTAGCGGCTGCCAAGCACGCCGCTCAGTAATGAACGACCGTGAACAAGAATGAGGAGTGGCACCATGCGCAATCGAAGAGAATCAGCGTCAACCGGTGGGTCAGCGGGCGGTACGACCTTAATTTCGTCGGGTACCACTGTAAAGGGTGATATTACTTTCACCGGGCAATTGGATGTTGAAGGGTCAGTGGTGGGCTCCATACAGGCTGACACCAAAGACGCGGTATTGCGCGTTGTCGCGGGTGGTAAGGTCTCGGGCGAAATCAAAGTTCCCCACGCAACGATCAACGGTAATGTGGAGGGCGATATCCATACCAGTGAGCGATTAGAGTTGGCTGAGAAGGCCGTGATCGACGGGGACGTCTACTATAATTTGATCGAGATGTCGGTCGGCGCCAAGGTCAATGGTGGTTTGCGCCATACGAGCTCAGTGGCTGACGACTTGGCGGCCAAACGCGAAGCGAGAGTGGCAGACACGGTACCGGTCAGCTGACTGTATTCCGTTGGCTATGGCGCCCACGCAGTGGGGTTGCTTCGCACAAAAATCCGGTACACTAAGCGGACACCGCAACCCCTGTGCCAATCGGTTGGTGCGAGAGAATCACGATGACAGTAGTTGAAGCTTTTGATCCTAATGAAATCCGCCTAACGGATAATGCGGCGAGCAAAGTGCGCGCGCTGGTGGAGGACGAGGGCAATCCCAGTTTAAAGCTAAGGGTTTATATTACCGGCGGAGGTTGCTCCGGATTCCAATACGGCTTTTCCTTCGATGAGGCAGTGAGCGAAGACGACATGGTCGTAGAGCGCAACGGTGCAACGGCGTTGATCGACGCGATGAGTTACCAATATCTGGTGGGCAGCGAGCTCGATTATTCTGAAGGTCTCGAAGGGTCCCGTTTCGTAGTCAATAATCCGAATGCCACCACCACCTGTGGCTGCGGGGCATCTTTCTCAATTTAATCGCACCCTAGCTGATTGTTTTCACTGATCGTGGCCCTGTCACTGCGGCATCGCGCAATCGGCATCAGTCAAGTCGATGATTCGTTGGTCAGGCTTGATGCCCGGCGCTGATGCTGACTTAGTCTGCGAGCGGCGTCCCTTGTCGCTCTGTGCTAGTCAGCGACCGCTATAAATTCCGCCCAAAACGCGTTCAGCCGTTGCTCCCGTCACGGCAGGTACATTGCCGGGGATTCCCGTCAGTGTTTGCGCTGCTAACCAGGCAAAAGCGGCTGCTTCGACCCAACACGGCGGTATGCCAACCGCCTCAGTGGTGGTGACGATGGCGGGGCTGAGTCGTGCGCTAAGCCGCGCCATGAGGAAGGTGTTGTTTGCGCCGCCGCCACAAATACGAACCGCGTTAGGGGGGCTGGTTTCTAGCGCTTGTGCGATGCTCTCTACGGTCAGTTCTAATAAAGTCCGTTGGATATCTGCAGATGCTTCACCGCCCGACAGATACGTGCGCAGCCACTCGAGGTTAAACGCCTCAGGCCCGGTGCTTTTTGGCGCGGCTCGCCCGAAGTAAGGCGTTTCAAGGAGACTCTCGAGGAGTTCCGGTAACACCGTTCCACTGGCTGCCCAAGCGCCTGCCTGGTCAAAGGCGGCATCTTGATGGGACGCGATCCAAGCGTCCATGAGAGTGTTGCCGGGGCCGGTGTCCCAGCCTGTCACCGAGCCCTCTGCCGATACCAGTGAGACATTAGCAATGCCGCCAATGTTCACAATGGCGGTGGCGACGCCGGGGGTGGCGAACTGTGCCCGGTGGAAGGCCGGCACAAGCGGCGCACCCTGACCACCCGCTGCGATATCGCGGCGCCGAAAATCAGCGACGACGGTAATTCCCGTTAGCTCCGCGAGCCGATTGGGGTCACCTACCTGCACGGTATAGGGTGTCTCGCCGTCGGGATAATGGCGGAGTGTTTGTCCGTGCTGGCCAATCGCGATGATGTCGGCTGGCGAGACCTGCGCTGTCAGGAGTAGTGAATGGACGGACTTGGCATAGGCATCGGCCAACACACTGTCCAAGGTGGCAGCGCGGTGAAGTTCGTTTTCTCCGGGTTGCCGAAAGGCCAAAATCTCCTGTCGTAGTGACGGTGCTAGCAATTGGTGGTCGCTGGCGATGACCTTAATCGTGTGACCGTCATGTGCAGTGAGTACGGCGTCGATACCATCTGCGCTGGTACCTGACATTAATCCGATAAAGAGCGACTCACTCATTGAGCGCGTGCTAACTGTTGCGCGTCGCGCAGGCTGGCCAGCTGCTGAGTCGTTTGGCGTATCGATGCCAGGTAATGCGGCAGGGCGGCATCTGATAGGGAGCGCGCCTTGGGTAGGATCTTGTGCACAGTGCGGGGATTGCGGTGCACGCCGTTGACGAGAAACTCATAATGCAAATGCGGTCCAGTGGCGGCACCGGTTGAGCCAACGGTGCCGATGACTTCGCCTTGCTTAACTCGGGCTCCTTTTTTCACCTGCAGTCGATGCAGGTGCAGGTAGTGCGTTTCAAATTGTTCGCCATGTTGAATAAAAATATAATTGCCATTGGGTCGGGTATAGCCCGCCTCAATAACGCGTCCGTCGCCCGCTGCGTAAACCGGCGTGCCACGGGATGCGGCATAGTCAGTGCCGCGATGGGGCCGCTGGGTTTTGTAGATGGG
>JABJAS010000158.1 GCA_018666055.1 Halieaceae bacterium
ATTAAGCAAGCGGCGCGCGAGGGCAGTGGCGCGAGATTTCTTGCGAAGGGCTTTTCCAAAGCATATTCACTAGCCCTTTGCGTGGTCGAGCGAGCTGCGCTCAGCGCTGTATGTTGGTAGGTGGGATGTAGTCAAAGATGAAGTTAATTCGCCCCTCATCACCCTTATTCATCACACTGTGTTGCTTCTGGTTGTTGATTTCGTAGACGTGTCCGATGGGCATTTTTCGTGGGCGCCCATCAATCATGAACCTAACCCGTGGGTTGCTATAAATAGGAATATGGATGCGGTGTCCGTAGTGAAAAGAAGGGTGCTTGTCTGTGTGGGGTTTGATAATGCCACCCGCTTCGAGTCGTGCCGCCATAGCCCGAATAATGGTGCCGCCGGCGGGGTAATGGTCCTCCAAAATTTTGTGCATCAGCGGCACTGCTTCTTCTGCGAGCAGATCCCAGCCCTGATCCTTTGACACTTCGATATTGGGCCAGCCCTCTCCCTCGGTGAATACCATGACAATGGATTGAGTATGTTGGTGAACCTCGTACTCAAGTTGTCGGAACTGGTTTCCCCACCAACTTTCCTCAGGTAATCCAAGAATTTTGGTCTTTAGGGCTTCGATATCGTATGGGCCGAGATCTTTGATTGGTACGCCAATATCCATGAATTAAGCCAGTTCGATAAGCATCACAAGAGAGCTGATGATGGCGAAGTCATGGCAAAGGTTCAACCTCATGCTTGATAGACTCGTGCGATTTGATAACGAGACCGTCTTTCATTACCAGATCGACTTGGCGTAGGGCTGTGATGTCCTCAAGCGGATTGCCTTGAATCGCAATGAGGTCGGCCGCGTAGCCCGGCAAAATGGCTCCCACTTCGTCGGCCAGTCCCATGTGCGCTGCGGCAACTGATGTGGCCGATCTAATCGCATCCATTGGCGCCATGCCTCGCTCTACCATGATGGCGAACTGCCAGGCACCCATATCGTGTGGTAATACCGCGGCATCCGTTCCGTAGAGCAGAGTCACCCCTTTTTTATATGCCTTTTCGAAAACAATCCGCTGCGCTTCAGTAGTGTAGGTGTTTCGCTGCAGAAAAATTTCAGGGTACCCCTGTTGACGGCCGATCGTGTCGGTATAGGTGCCATTATAGACGTCCATTGAAAACGCCACGCCGCGCTTAAGCGCAAGATCAATAGTGGAATCTTCGAGAAGAGAAGCGTGCTCTAGTGAATCCACCCCCGCGAGAATCGCGTCGCGCCCCGATTGATCACTGTGGACATGAGCGGTGACTTTCTTACCGTAAGCTTTGGCCACAGCCACCACCGCTTCGATATCAGCCCGTGTCATCTCGGGAGCTCCGGGGTCAGTACCAATAGAAAATACCGCTCCCGAGGCGATGACCTTCAGAAAATCCGCGCCGGCAAGAATAGCGGCTTCGGCCCGCTCAGCAAATTCCGACGGAGTACTGGCTATCCCTTGCTGCGATTCGGTCGGGATTTGATCAGGAGGGATTTCTGGAAAAGTGAGGTCACCACCCCCGCCTGGAATAGTGAGATAGGGGCCTGCTGTTTGTATTCTGGGCCCCAACGCTTTGCTTTGCTCAATCAGCGATCGCGCTTGATACACCGCATCTGGGAACCATGCGCCTACATGGCGCACCGTGGTAAAGCCGGTGCGCAGTGTGGTGCTCGCGTTGTCGAGAACCAATTGCAAGGTTTCATCCGCTGTCCTCCGCGCATAGATACTGTAATCAACGGAGTCCTCCGGGTTGCCATCAAAGTGAACGTGAGTATTGATCAGCCCGGGCAGACAAGTGAATCCAGATAGATCAGTCATGGGCGGCGACTGATCTGACTGAAGATTCTGGCGGAAGGCTTCGACAGTCAGAATACGGCCGTCACGTAAAGTGATTGTCTGATCGAGAAGCGGCTCGTCAGCAAAACCGTCTATCAGAAGGCCGCAACGCAGTACGGTATCGCTTGATTGAGTGTGTTGTGCTTTGGTGGTCTCTGTTGTATCCGTTGGGTTATGACAGCCAATATGAAACAGCGTTAGTAACACCAGAGGCCAGATGCGCAGAGTAGGCAGTGCTAGGGACTTCGCGAGGGCGCGCTTTATCTCGGGCAGTGTCACTAAAGTTGCTGCCGGTATTTGAGGTACATCGCGGAGTAGATGGCTAAGGCGCTAGCCGACGCTATGGCGCACAAAATGAAGACCCCATTAAACCCCCAGCCTAGCTCGAGCATGATTGATGCGGCAAAGGGGCCTACCGTTTGCCCCAGGCCCTGAGCGCCTGGAATAAAAGCAGCGGCGCTGCCCGAGCGATCCGCGACAGACACGCCGCCCATCTGATAGACATCGATAAAGATCCATAGGAAATTGAACATCGCAACGCTGAATACGA
>JABJAS010000159.1 GCA_018666055.1 Halieaceae bacterium
GATCGATCGGCGCGTACTGCGCCTCGCGCAGGAAACACTCGATGAGGCGCAAAAAGCGCCTTCGCCCGGAACGCGACTCCAACGTCAAATCGTGGCGGCAACAGCCACCATTGACTATGCCACCACCCCGGTCACGGTAGAGATGAACTCAGATGGATTAACCGACATCACAGTACTGCGGGTGCAACGACTGGGGCCAGTTCAGCAACAAATCCTCACCTTGCGGCCCGGGACCTATACGGCAGTGGGTATGCGCAATGGGTTCCGTGACGTGCGCGTTCAGTTTGAGGTGAAACCCGGTCAGCTGAATGCCGTTGACGTTCGCTGCGTCGAGGCCATTTGAGGATGCGTGATGACTGAGCGAGACGAAGCGCTGACAGCGGCAACTTTTGAGCCGACCACGAATAAGGCCACATCAGATCGGCTAGCGCCTGCGCAGTTTGAACCGCTGAGTCAAGCGACGCCCAGTGTGAGACGCCTGCCTCTGCGCTCGATCGCGATGACGATGATCGGCCTGCTCTTCGCCACAATTTTACTGTTTTTGTTTACGGCTCGCTCACTGACGCTCAACATCGAAGCCGAAAGCGAAGTCACTTACGCCCTAGACGGACTGCACTGGTCATTTGGCGATCGGCTACTGGTGCGCCCGGGGGATTACGCACTCGAGATCAGTGCCGAGGGTTACCACCCCTATGCCCAGACCATTTCCGTTGGCGACGCCGAGTCTCAACGACTCGACATTCAGCTCGCTCCCTTACCCGGTGTAGTGGCAATCACGACACAGCCGGCAGGCGCCGCACTCACCGTCAACGACTCGCCCATTGGGACGTCACCGGCCACCGACGTCATCCTTGAGGCAGGCATCTACCAGGTGACGGCAGAGTTGACGCGTTACCAGTCATGGCAACAAGAGGTCACCGTCACCGGCCGCAACCAAAGTCAGACACTTGACGTCGCACTCGCACCGGATTGGGCGCAAGTACGATTCACCACGATCCCTCCGGTCTCATCCGCCACGGTGGATGACGAGCCCGCCGCCATCACAGCAGATGGTGTTGACGTTTTATCAGGCGAACATACCCTGACACTCAGCGCACCGGGATTCTTACCGGAAAACATTGTCCTGAGTATCGTCGCCGGCGTCGATCAAGATTTGGGCACCATCACCCTCACACCCGCCGATGCGACACTCACCTTGTCGAGCCAACCCAATGGCGCGAGCGTGACAGTCGATGGCGCCTTCACTGGCTTGACGCCCCTAGTCGTGCCCTTAAGTCCCAATCAGCCCCATCTGCTGCAGCTGTCCAAGGCAGGCTTTGAGCCAAAAACCGTTCGTCTCTCACTGACGCGCGGTGAGACAGCAGAGCAATCCATTGCGCTGACGCCCGAATTGGGCACAGTGCGCTTCACGCTGGAGCCACCAGAAGCCGATCTGATCATCAATGGTGAGGGCATGGGCTCCGGGAGCCAGACATTGGCGTTACCTGCAATCGCGCAGCGTATTACCATTCAATTGGCGGGCTACGCCTCCTATGAGACCTCCGTCTTACCTAGGCCGGGTCTCGCGCAGCAAGTTAACGTGACCTTACTGACGGAGGCTGCAGCCAGAAAGGCAGCCATGACGCCTACGATCACAACCCCTCTGGGCCAGACACTCGTATTGGTTGATCCGTCAGTTGAATCGCAAAACCCTTTCACGATGGGCGCGTCACGACGCGATCCAGGACGGCGCGCTAATGAAGTGGAGCACGAAGTGAAACTTAAGCGCGCGTTTTATATCGCGGCAACCGAGACAACTAACGCGCAATTTAGACAATTTGAAGCCACTCATGATTCCGGACTGATAGAGAGCTACTCTCTCGATCGCGACCACCAACCGGTTGCCGGCGTGAGCTGGCAACAAGCTGCCAGTTTTTGTAACTGGCTCAGCCTACGCGAGGGTTTGGCGCCGTTTTATCGCGAGCAACAAGGTATCATTGTCGGCTTCAACACCGGTAGTGTTGGCTATCGCCTTCCCAGTGAGGCGGAGTGGGCGTTTGCCGCTCGGGTTGAGGGAGACCAATTACGACGCTTTGCCTGGGGCGATGCCTTTCCGCCGTCCAAAGCCGTCACTAATGTGGCTGACAACACCTCTGCGCTGGTGACCGGTCGTATTTTAAACGGGTACACCGACCAGTTTGTCGTATCGGCCCCGGTGAGCAGTTTCCCCCCAAATCATCGCGGCTTATATGATATGGGTGGTAATGTGGCCGAGTGGGTTCACGACGGTTATCGCATTCCCTCCGCTAATGCCGAGCTCTCCATTGACCCACTCGGCGCGCAGCGGGGAGATAACTATACGGTTCGTGGCGGCAGCTGGGCATTGAGTCGTTTATCAGAATTGCGACTGACGTTTCGAGATTATGGAGAAAGAGGGCGAGATGATCTGGGCTTCAGGATTGCGCGTTATGCAGAGTAAGCCATCGATGCAATGGCGGCGTTCCCTAGTGGCCTTCACTGCGGCCATAAGCTGCGCTGCCATTGGCTTCGCCCAAGTGGCTGATGACACGGCTGAGCGCACAAGCACAACAGAGACGGATAATCAGGCAGTCGAACCCGTAACTCCACCCGACACCGTGACGGACAATGACTCCGGCAGCGTCGTAGACTATGAGCCGAGCGAATCTATTTCAGAGGACCTTTCCGTGTCCTTCCCCGTCGATATTTAATCGAGACAGGAGCTGTCTATGAAGCTACGCCTGCCATCAGAGTTTCTTTATCAACTCTTTGCGCTGCTGATCGCCGTGATTGTGGTGCACGCCGCTTATGTGGGTGTGATACGACCCAGTGCCGACGCGCAATTGGCGACTCAGGCTGCTCAGCAAGCAGCGGGCGAGGACCCTACCGGTAATCGATCGATTGCGATCGTGATCAAGGATTTTGAACAAGAGGCCTGCTTTATTCTCATGCTCTGGGCGCTTGCGATCATGGGCTTTAAAGCCTCGCGCACGCGAGCAGAGACCCTGATGCTCAATCAAGCGTTAATCGCGATTGCAGAAGGGACTAGCATCCTACCCCGAGACGCGAGAGAACAATCGCGCTCACTCGAAGCATTGCCCACAGAAGAGCAGGATTACCTCCTTCCCCGCGCCCTCGCGAGTGCCTTGAGCCGTTTTACCACCACCGGCAGTATTCCTGCCGTATCCGATGCGGTCAGGGAGCAGTGTGATATCGAGGCGGATCGTCTGGACTCAGAGCTATCCATGGTGCGCTACATCTCGTGGGCCATTCCCTCTATTGGGTTTATCGGCACGGTGCGCGGTATTGGCGACGCACTCGGTCAGGCCTATAAAGCAGTGGAAGGCGATATTTCGGGGGTGACAGTCAGTCTAGGCGTCGCCTTTAACAGTACTTTTGTGGCGCTGGTGCTCTCTATCCTCATCATGTTCGCCCTGCACCAATTGCAATTATCACAGGAGCGGCTGGTACTCAGCACCCAGCGTTATATCGACCGCAATCTCATTAGACACCTCTCGGTACCGCGCAACTGATGCGCTTACTAGATTGTAACGATGCCGCACTGAGGCTATGGCA
>JABJAS010000160.1 GCA_018666055.1 Halieaceae bacterium
ATAGCTGCTTGTGAGGTGGCTACTCTATGGTCGGTGGCACGTGGCTCGTGGTCCCCCGTCCCTGCTCCAGCGGCTAACCTCTAGGTATGAGGCTAGAGCGGTCATCCCTTCAAATTGCAGCGAATGGCAGTTCAGAGCCCATTTTACTTGATTCTGCGCTCATCATAAATGTCTGGCTTGGAACCAAAGCTGCAGCGATCGATGAGCACCTTCTAACGGCGCCTGAGCATCAAATCACAACAGCGTTTGATGTGTTCGCGCTTAGATAAACTTCGCTTCCAGTGCCAAACCACTCGCGGCCGCCACCATGAGTTTGGTCCACCACCAGTTCCGCTCCGCCGGCGTCGATAAGATAGCGAACTTGGCTGCCGAGGAACTCGCGGAGGAGGATTTTTCCACGCAGCGCGTTTGCCGAGCTTTGCTGCTGGATCGAGATGTTCTGCGGTCTGAGCACGATGTTTGTGCCGGTTCCTCCTTGCGGAAGGCTCAGAACATCGCCCGTCTTCGTGACAAAGCGCGCCTGATCACCGTCTGTCTCGACGCGACCCTCAAGAATGTTCGCAGTACCGAGGAAGTTTGCTACAAAGAGATTGAAAGGTTGATCATAGAGTTCCTGTGGCGTGCCAACCTGCTGGATCACACCACCGTCTAGGACGGCCATTCGGTCGGATGTTGTGTTGGCCTCTTCCTGATCGTGGGTCACGAAGATCGTGGTCAGGCCAAGCTGGCGCTGCAGGCGCAAAAGTTCGCGGCGCATTTGAACACGCAGCGACGCATCGAGGTTTGACAGTGGTTCGTCCAGGAGAAGTACTTCGGGCTCCACCACAATCGTTCTTGCCAAAGCGATCCGCTGTTGTTGCCCGCCTGATAGCTGGTTGGGTATGCGGTCTGCCAGATGTGCCAGGTCCACAAGCTCCAGCGCCGCATCAACTTTGGACTTGATTTGCTCTGGCGGGACACGCCGCTCTTTCAGGCCAAAGGCCACGTTGTCGCGCACACGCAAATGCGGCCAGAGCGCATAGCTTTGAAACACCATTCCAACATTTCGCACCCATGGGTCCAGCCCCACCACATCCCGGCCGCCAATCAGGATGCGGCCTTTGGGATGCGGTCCGAAGCCCGCAATCGCGCGAAGCAGCGTGGATTTTCCCGACCCAGACGGGCCGAGAAACGCGAAGAACTCACCCGGTTTGATGTCCAGATTGACGCCTTTGAGAACTTTGGTTTGACCGAATGAGAGGTGGATGTTTTCGATTTTGATCCCGGCTTTGGTCATGTTCTTGGTTCCTTCAGTGAACATCGTTGGATGCTTTGAGTTTTTTGTCGCGTTCGATGATAAACTGGCTGGCGACCGTGCCGATGGCGACGACAATCACTGCCACGATGCCAAGGGCTGCACCCGCACCGCGTCCCGACGGTGTCTGCATGAACAGATAGATGCCATAGGCCAGTGGCGCGTCAGAATTACTGGAGACCAGCATGATCGTCGCCGAAAGCTCCACCGCCGCTGTGGCAAAGCTGGTGACAAAGCCTGCCAGAATGCCGCCCGTCATCAAGGGCAAGACAATCTTCTGGATCGTGCGCCGCTTGGTGGCACCAAGACTTTCAGCTGCTTCTTCCAGAGCAAGGCTCACCTGTTGCAAGGCGGCCGTACAGGCACGGAGTGCATAGGGCAGCCGCCGGATCATCAATGCCAGAGCGATAATGACCCACCAGCTTGCCAGAGGTTTGCCTGAAAAAGGCACATCAACACTGTGGAAGGTGCGTAGATAGCCAATACCGAGGACAACGCCAGGCACGGCAAGTGCCGCCGTTGCAAGATAGTCCAGCCATTTGCGTCCGAAGATTCCGGTCCGGATCACGATATAGGCAATCGCTGTGCCAATGATAACATCCAGCGTAGCGGCAATACCAGCATAGAGAAAGGTGTTAAGGATGTAGGTCTTTGATCCCTCCCACATCGTTACATAGTTCTGAAGCGTGTAGGCGTCTGGCAGTGGCGCAAAGCTCCAAATCGTGCCGAAGGACAGCAGCAGCAAGCCAATGTGTGGTGACAGAACGACCAAAAGAATGAAGATCACCACGCCATAGGCCAGAACCTTTTCAGAGGACTTCAGTTCACGCTTGGCCGTGCCGCCGCCGCCCTTCTGGACGGTCGCATAGTCCTTGCCACGCATCACCAGAAAAGATGCCCAAAGCGACAGGACCGAAAAGACCACTAGGATGCAAGAGATCAC
>JABJAS010000016.1 GCA_018666055.1 Halieaceae bacterium
ATCATGGCGGCGATGCTTGAGCGTCAAAACAAGATTGCGGACGGCCTAGCGGCAGCAGACCGTGCCGGCCATGACCTTGAATTAGCGCAGCAACAAGTTGCAGATCAGCTTGCGGAAGCGAAGAAAGAGGCCGCGGTCATCGTCGAGGCAGCCAATAAGCGCGCGCAAGCCATGGTAGAAGAGGCCAAACAAGCCGCTACCGCAGAAGCGGATCGGGTGAAAACGGCGGCATCGGCGGAGATTGAGCAAGAGCGGGCTCGAGCGCAAGAGCAGCTCATGTCGCAGGTCAGTGCATTAGCGTTGGCCGGCGCGGAGAAGGTGCTGGGTGCCGAAATCGATGCTGATAAGCATGCTGACATCCTCAAAACACTTTCTGCGGATCACTGATCAATGATAGAACCCATTACGCTTGCCAGACCTTACGCTAGGGCGGCTTTTGAGCACGCTCGTGTCGCGGGTGAGTTGGCGCAATGGCAAGACGCTTTGGAGCAACTGGCTGCCGTGACCCGCGATCACAAAGTGTCAGTGATGTTAAAAAGCCCCAGCCAAACTGCACAGCAGCGGGCTGAAAACCTGGCAGCATTGATAGGCGACTCACTACCTGCAAGCGTCGTTAATTTGTTAATGATCATGGCAGACAATGGGCGTCTTAGTTTGCTACCTGAAGTGGCCGCTTTGTTCGAGCAGTTTAAGCAAGCGGTAGAGAGCACTGTCACTGTGGTGGTGACGTCAGCGTATCCGTTAAGCGATGACGAGACTCGTGTGCTCAGCGAGACAATGACATCAAAACTAGACCGCAGCGTTACCCTAACATCAGAAACCGACCCCTCCCTTTTAGGTGGGGCCATCATTCGTGCCGACGATCTGGTGATCGATGGCTCTGTTCGCGGCCGGCTGGATAAGCTCGCTGGCGCGCTGACCCAATGACAGAGGAATAGGTCATGCAACAGCTCAACCCCTCAGAAATCAGCGATTTAATCAAACAACGTATTGATCAGGTTGCTGTTGTATCTCAGGCGACCAATGAGGGCACCATTGTCTCCGTGACAGACGGCATCATCCGCATTCATGGGCTGACTGAAGTTCAGTACGGCGAAATGATTGAATTTGAGGGTGGGGTCTTTGGCATGGCGCTAAACCTTGAGCGCGATTCAGTGGGCGCGGTGGTCCTGGGCGATTATAAAAAGCTGGCCGAAGGCCAAACCTGTCGCTGCACAGGCCGCATCTTAGAAGTCCCCGTCGGCCCCGAATTGCAAGGCAGAGTGGTTGATTCCTTGGGAAACCCCATTGATGGTAAAGGCGCTATTGAAACTAAGCTGACCGATGCGATTGAAAAGATTGCGCCTGGAGTGATTGCGCGACAGTCTGTTGATCAGCCTGTACAAATCGGCCTCAAGGCCATTGACGCGATGGTGCCAATTGGGAGAGGTCAGAGAGAGTTAATCATTGGTGATCGCCAGGTGGGTAAAACGGCTATCGCCGTTGACGCGATCATTAACCAAAAAGGCACGGGCATTAAATGTGTTTACGTGGCGGTCGGACAAAAAGCGTCCTCAGTCGCTGCTGTGGTCCGAAAGCTTGAAGAGCACGGCGCAATGGACCACACGATTGTGGTAGCGGCTAATGCGTCAGACCCGGCGGCCATGCAGTACTTGGCACCGTTTGCAGGATGCACGATGGGTGAGTATTACCGAGATCGTGGCGAGGACGCATTGATTATCTATGATGACCTCTCTAAGCAGGCGGTAGCATATCGGCAAATCTCTTTGTTATTGCGTCGGCCACCTGGAAGAGAAGCTTATCCAGGGGACGTCTTTTATTTGCACTCTCGTTTGTTAGAACGTGCTGCTCGAGTCAATGCTGATTATGTTGAGCAGGCAACGGGGGGAGAGGTGAAGGGCCAAACGGGCTCTCTAACCGCTTTGCCTGTGATTGAGACGCAAGCGGGTGACGTGTCAGCGTTTGTCCCGACCAACGTCATTTCTATTACTGACGGTCAAATATTCTTGGAAGCTGATATGTTCAATGCTGGTGTGCGACCCGCCATGAACGCCGGTATTTCCGTTTCTCGAGTGGGTGGTGCGGCGCAAACCAAGATTGTTAAAAAGCTGTCTGGCGGTATCCGTACCGCATTGGCTCAGTACCGAGAACTGGCCGCGTTCTCGCAGTTTGCCTCTGATCTCGATGAGGCGACTAAGGCGCAGTTGGAGCACGGCGAGCGCATCACTGAGCTGATGAAGCAGAAGCAGTATGCGCCATTGTCGATCGCTGATATGGGGGTGTTGTTGTACGCCGGCAACGAGGGTGATCTGCAAGATGTAGACGTCGCCAAGATTGGTGACTTTGAGGCCGCGTTATTGAGTTATATGCGAGCTGAACATGCCGAGGTCATGCAACAAATTGACGCCGATGGAGACTGGAATGATGACCGAGAGGCATCCTTTAAGTCGGCGATAGCAACGTTTAAATCAACTCAGACTTGGTAAGACCGCATGGCAGCCGGCAAAGAAATACGCACTAAGATCACGAGTATTCAGAGTACTCAAAAGATCACCAGCGCCATGGAAATGGTGGCTGCTAGTAAGATGCGTCGTGCTCAGGACCGTATGGAGGTTGGAAAGCCCTATGCGCAGCGTATGCGTGCGGTTGTGGGTCACATTGCCAACTCAACTCCTGAGTATCGTCACGCCTATATGCAGGAGCGAGAGGTTAAGCGGGCGGGCTACATCATTGTGTCGACGGATCGCGGACTGTGCGGTGGACTCAATATCAATTTATTTAAAAGCGCCATTGCGTCTATGAAGGCGCTGCAAGATTTGGGCGTCGACATCGAGCTGTGTTTGGTTGGCGCGAAGGCCGGCGGTTTTTTTGCCAGCGTTGGTGGGAATGTCACGGCGACGGTAAAATACTTGGGCGAGGAGCCATCGCTGGGGGATCTGATCGGTGGCGTTAAATCGATGCTAGATGCTTATACAGAAGGTCGAATCGATGCGCTGTATCTTGCTGGCAATGAGTTTGTGAACACCATGACGCAGTCGCCAGCGGTAGAACAGTTGCTGCCCTTAAAGGCGGAACAAAGCGAGTCGATGTCTCATCATTGGGATTACTTGTACGAGCCCGATGCTCGAGAGCTTCTCGATGCGCTTATGGTGCGCTATATCGAGTCACTTGTTTATCAAGCCGTGGTTGAGAATGGTGCTTGCGAGCAGGCCGCTCGAATGATCGCGATGAAAAACGCAACGGACAACGCGGGTGAACTCATCGAAGATTTACAGCTGGTCTATAACAAGGCACGGCAAGCAGCGATTACGCAGGAACTAGCAGAAATAGTAGGGGGCGCGGCAGCGATCGGCTGAGGCGTCATCCAATAACGTAACACGATGCAGCGAGATGTTGACTGCATACCTTTTAAGATGAGGACCGGGAAATGAGTAGCGGAAAGGTCGTACAAGTCATTGGTGCCGTGATTGACGTGGAGTTTCCACGTGACAGCGTACCGCAGGTCTATGACGCACTAACGGTCGCCGAGAAAGGGCTGACCCTCGAGGTTCAGCAGCAACTGGGTGACGGCGTTGTGCGCGCGATTGCGATGGGCCCGTCTGAAGGGGTGAGTCGGGGATTGAATGTTGAAAATACGGGTGCACCTATCTCGGTTCCTGTGGGTACTGAGACACTGGGCCGCATTATGGACGTGCTGGGCAACCCAATCGATGAGAGAGGTCCTATCGGTGAGCAAGCTCGTGCTGCTATCCACCGCGCGGCACCCGCTTATGACGAACTCGCTGCGTCGGATGAGTTACTCGAAACAGGCATTAAGGTCATTGATTTAGTGTGCCCCTTTGCCAAGGGCGGCAAGGTCGGCCTATTTGGCGGTGCCGGTGTGGGTAAAACAGTCAATATGATGGAGCTCATCAACAATATTGCAACCGAGCACTCCGGATTGTCCGTGTTCGCCGGCGTCGGTGAGCGGACTCGAGAAGGAAACGACTTCTATTACGAGATGCAAGAATCTGGCGTTGTGAATGTCGAGGAGTTGGATAAATCCAAGGTCGCCATGGTGTACGGGCAGATGAACGAGCCGCCTGGTAATCGTCTCCGTGTCGCCTTAACGGGCCTGACCATGGCGGAAAAATTCCGTGACGACGGGCGTGATGTGTTGCTATTTGTCGACAATATCTACCGTTACACTTTGGCAGGAACAGAGGTGTCAGCCCTGCTGGGTCGTATGCCTTCGGCGGTGGGGTACCAGCCCACGCTGGCGGAGGAGATGGGTGTCTTGCAGGAGCGCATTACGTCGACTAAGACTGGTTCGATTACGTCGATTCAAGCCGTCTATGTTCCGGCTGACGATCTGACGGACCCCTCTCCTGCAACGACGTTTGCGCACCTAGATTCCACCGTGGTGTTGAGTCGGGATATCGCTGCGAAGGGGATTTACCCTGCGGTTGACCCCCTCGACTCGACATCGCGCCAACTCGACCCACTGATTATTGGTCAAGAACACTATGAGGTGGCACGTGGTGTGCAATCCGTGTTGCAGCGCTATAAAGAGCTCAAAGATATCATTGCTATTTTGGGTATGGATGAGCTATCCGAAGAAGACAAAACAACCGTGTCTCGTGCTCGAAAAATAGAGCGGTTCCTATCTCAGCCGTTCCACGTTGCAGAGGTGTTCACTGGTTCACCAGGCATCTATGTTTCACTTAAAGACACCATTGCTGGCTTTAAAGGGATTTTAGGCGGTGATTTTGATCATCTTCCTGAGCAGGCATTTTATATGGTGGGCTCGATTGAGCAGGCGGTCGAAAAGGCGGCTAAGCTCTGACGCGCGTCGGGGACTGATTTATGGCGATGACTTTACAGTGCGATATTGTGAGCGCAGAAGCTCAGATCTACACAGGGCTGGTGGAGCTCCTCGTTGCCACCGGTATTGAGGGTGAGTTGGGCGTTTGCTACGGACATGCCGCCTTGCTAACGAGACTGATTCCCGGGCCTATTCGTATTGTTGAACCGACGGGTGAAGAGCAAGTTTACTATGCCTCTGGCGGGTTTTTAGAAGTCCAAGGTGACGTCGTCACTGTTTTGGCTGATACCGCTGTCAGAGCTGACGATATCGATGAGGCCGCCGCCGAGACGGCGCGTCAAAACGCTGAAGAAGCGCTTGCGAATCAGCAGGGAGAAATCGATTACGGTCGTGCCTCCGCACAATTGGCGGAAGCGACGGCGCAATTATCTGCTCTACGTAAACTCAAGAACCGCGCTGGCCGCGGGTAATACCCCCCCAATAAACGGGTTTATTTTGGTGTTTGTTTGCCGAAGGACGGCCGCGCGCTTGCAAACTGAGCCCGGTGGGTAATGATAACCCTTGCGTAGAGCCTTGAGCGGATCTCTCATGTTGGAAGTCATCATTTTGGCCGCCGGACAAGGTAGCCGGATGCAGTCCAGGTTGCCTAAAGTACTCCACCAGTTGTCTGGCCGGCCGCTAGTTCATTACACCTTGGATGCCGCTCGCGCAGCCGGGGCTGACCGTATTCATGTTGTGATTGGTTGTGGCGCCGATGCCGTAGAAGCGGCAGTTCAGGCTCCCGATGTGCAGTGTCACCTGCAAGCACAACAAAAAGGCACGGGCCATGCCGTGCAGCAAGCGATCGGAGCTTGCCACCCAGATTCTATTTTGCTCGTGTTGTTTGGTGATGTCCCGCTGGTGAGTGATACGACTTTGCGGGCAGTGGTGGCCGCTGCTGCTGAGGGCGGCATTGCCATGCTATCAGCCGAAGTGGAGGACCCATCAGGCTATGGCCGGGTTGTTCGTGATGACCAAGGCGATTTTTTGGCGGTTGTCGAACACAAAGACGCATCGTTAGCCCAACACCAGTTGCGTGAGATTAATACCGGTGTGTTGGCGGGCAAAGCTAACCGTCTTAACGATTGGCTGTCACGGATCCAGAATAACAACGCGCAATCAGAATATTATCTACCTGATGTCTTGGCGCTGGCTAAAGCAGATGGCATCGCCGTTGCAGTGGTGGTCTCTGACAGTGCGCTGGATACTTTGGGGGTGAATACACCGCAGCAACTAGAGTACTTGGAGCGCCAGCATCAGCAGGTGCTGGCGGAGCGGTTGATGACGTCCGGCGTTTTGGTAGCTGATCGAACGCGGTTGGACATCCGAGGGTCGTTACACTGCGGTCGTGATGTCTCGATTGATATTAATGTGCTGTTCGAGGGTCAGGTGATTCTGGCGGACGAGGTGACGATTGGCGCCCACTGCGTGATCCGTAACGCCACTATCGAGGCGGGTGTGCAAGTTCGGCCGTTTACTCATATTGATGGTGCCATTATCAAGTCGGGCGCAGAAATTGGCCCTTACGCTCGTCTGCGCCCTGGCACTGAGATTGGCGAGCAGGCAAAAGTGGGTAATTTTGTCGAAATAAAAAATGTGTCGCTGGGTACGGGCGCGAAAGCCAATCATCTTACTTATCTGGGTGATGCCACCGTTGGAGCTTGGAGCAATGTGGGCGCAGGCACTATCACGTGCAATTACGATGGGGCCAATAAATATCGAACCGAACTGGGCGAGGGCGTGTTTATCGGATCAAACAGCACCCTAGTGGCCCCGCTGTCTGTCGCGTCGGGTGGCTTTGTGGCCGCGGGCTCGACGATTACCGATGATGTGTCAGGCGATCAGCTGGCGGTCGCCCGAGGTCGGCAGCGTAACGTAGAGGGTTGGCAGCGTCCCACCAAAACCGAGGATAAATCCTAATGTGCGGTATTGTGGCGGTGGCTGCCAGACGAGACTGCACCGAAATTCTGCTCGAAGGCCTTCGCAGGTTAGAGTACCGCGGATACGACTCAGCTGGTTTTGCGCTCATCGACCGCGAAGGTCAATTGTCGAGCCATAAGACCTTAGGTCGTGTTGCCGCGTTAGAGGCCGCACAGCAAGCGGCACCACTGACTGGTGGCACGGGGATTGCGCACACGCGTTGGGCAACTCATGGCGCCCCGTCGGTGGCCAACGCCCACCCTCATGTCATCCACGATCGCATCGCAGTGGTGCACAATGGGATCATTGAAAACCACGAAATGTTGCGGTCTTCGTTAATGGCGCAGGGCTGTCAGTTTGCTTCAGAAACTGACACCGAGGTGGTGGCACATTTAATTACGCTGGCAATCGAAGAAGGTGGTTACGACCTGTTGGCGGCGGTACAGCAGGTCTTACCAAAGCTGCAAGGCGCTTACGCGCTCGCTGTTATTGATCGTGAATCACCTAATCAGTTGGTCGTGGCACGTCAGGGCAGCCCACTGGTGCTCGGTATTGGTCTTGGGGAATACTTTGCTGGGTCAGACACCCTCGCGCTGCAGTCCGTTACTGATACGTTTATTTATCTCGAGGAGGGTGATGTCGCCCAGCTGACGGCAGATGGCTATGCCATCTTTACCGTTGACGGATTGCCGGTCGATCGCGGTCAAAACCGCCTTGCACTACGCCCTGAAAACGAGGGCTTGGGTGACTACGGCCATTACATGCGCAAGGAGATTTTTGAGCAACCGGCTCGATTACAAGACACGATTAACGGCGCCAGCGCGGATGACCGTGCGTTTGGTGATAATGCGACGGAGCTGTTTTCGAAGGTTCAGGCCGTACAGATAGTGGCGTGTGGCACCAGTTATCACGCCGGTCTAGTCGCCCGAAACTGGATCGAATCATTGACGGGATTGCCCTGTCAGGTCGAGGTTGCATCCGAGTACCGATACCGCAATGCGGTCGTATTACCCAATACCCTGATGGTGGGTATTTCACAGTCAGGTGAAACGGCAGACACGTTGGCGGCCTTGGAGCATGTTGACGCAAAAAACGTCGTGGCGAAATTGGCGATCTGTAACGTTGATCATAGCGCTATGGTGCGTGCCTGCGAGTTGGTGTATTTGACACAGGCGGGCGCAGAGATTGGCGTGGCATCGACCAAAGCCTTTACAACACAGCTCGCTGCGTTGTTAACGTTGACCTCGCGCCTGGCTCGCCACCATGTGTCGAATACGTTAGCAGAGCAGGATATTGAGGTGGCGTTACAGGAGCTGGCCACAGTGTCGGAGCGGGTATTAGCCTATGACGACAAGATCAAACGCATGGCGCAGGCCTTCGCCAATAAACACCATGCCTTATTTCTAGGTCGGGGTATCTACTACCCCATTGCTATGGAAGGCGCGCTGAAGTTAAAGGAAATTTCTTACATACATGCCGAAGCCTACCCTGCGGGAGAGCTTAAGCATGGTCCACTTGCGCTAGTAGATGAGGATATGCCGGTCGTTGCAGTGGCACCAGATGATCTACTGATGGAGAAACTGCGGTCCAACCTTGAAGAGGTTCGCGCTCGCGGTGGTTACTTGTTCGTATTTGCCAGTGAAAAGGCGGGCTATCAATCGGGACCCAGTTGCGACGTCCTAGAGCTTCCCGTCGCGAGTCACCTTGCGGGCCCCATCGCCTTCACTATCGCGTTACAACTGTTGTCGTATCACGTCGCGGTGGCCAAAGGTACCGATGTGGATAAGCCCCGTAACCTGGCGAAGTCAGTCACTGTAGAGTAGTTTTTTCGGCCACGTTACTCAATAAACTGTGACCTCACTGCTTCATAAGTGCTCCGTGTTGACGATCGTTCTTGGGCGTGGCGACTTAATGAGGTGATGGAAGGGACGTCGACAGAGTCAGTAGAGACCACCATGACTGTTCTAGCGGTAACGATGCTTACTTCGGTTATTGCATTTGGCGTGACGCCTATCGCATGCCTGCGACAACATCGACGCCATTAATATGAAGAAACCCCGCGTTCGTCAGTGCGGTGGGTTAAGGCCGACTGGCCAGCCGGAGGTCAGACAGTTACGGCGAGGCGTTAGCAAGGCCTCACCATAACCGGCAGAGAGTGGATCAGGGGTTGGCAGCTTTGAATGCCTTAATAGCGGCATTGAAGTCAGCCGCCACTTTTTCTTCGCGTGAAACAGCCGCGTTGTAGTCGGCAGCCGCCAGCGCATAGCGCTCGTCGGCATCGTTATCGCCTTCATCCATTGCCGCTTTCTCAGAGGTCATTTGGTCGTCTACACAGGTGAGATAGTCCGCATTAGCAGCTTGAAAGGCTTTGACTTCGCCCTGTGATGCCACCATGTCCTCCATTGTTGCACTGCCACCATCTGGCGTCGGGGGCGCTACCGGAACATCACAGGCAAAAGCAGCGCTGAATGGTGTGGCAAACAATGCAAAGGCGAGCGTAGCAGGTTTTATATTCATTCTAGATTTCCTTGTTTTAATCAGCCAAATGCTGGCGTTTTTGTCGAGACGCCGTCGTGGCAGTTTGTTGCCGGCTTCAGGTCGTTATAGAGCCCTCTGTTATACCAATGAACGGGGCGTGAATAAACCATCTCTGTCACATCTGTTCATAACGTTTATCCAATCAGCAAAGCGCATTCCGTTACACTACGCAGATGGATGTCTCCGATATTTTAAACCCCCTGAATGCCGCACAGCGAGAGGCTGTGACCGCCTCGACCAGTAATCAGCTGGTCTTAGCCGGCGCAGGGTCTGGTAAAACACGCGTGCTGGTGCATCGGATCGCTTGGTTGATTCGTGCCGAGGGGTTCTCAGCTCAGTCTGTGTTGGCGGTGACCTTTACCAATAAAGCGGCGCGTGAGATGCGAGGCCGCATCGAAGATATGCTGCAGATGCCGACACAGGGCCTATGGGTGGGGACTTTCCACGGATTAGCACATCGGTTACTCAAAGCGCATTGGCAAGAGGCAGGCCTGCCTCAGCAGTTTCAAATTTTAGACAGTGACGATCAGCTGCGGGTCGTTAAGCGAGTTTGCCGAGAGTTAGAGCTCGATGATGCTCGCTGGCCACCCAAGCAGGCGCAGTGGTTTATCAATGGGCAGAAGGATGAGGGACTCCGTGCGCGTCATGTCGATGTCCCGCTAGGCGACTTATACGCCAAGACCATGGTGCGCGTGTATGCGGCTTATGAAGAGGCTTGTGAGCGAGGCGGTCTGGTCGACTTTGCAGAGTTGTTACTCCGCGCGCACGAGTTGTGGCTCAAGTCTCCCACAACGCTTGCCCATTACCAGGCACGATTTAAGACGATTCTGGTGGACGAGTTTCAAGATACCAATACGATTCAGTATGCGTGGTTACGTGTTTTAGCAGGACAAACAATACCGGTTGTCGCGGTGGGTGATGACGACCAGTCTATTTACGGTTGGCGTGGCGCAAAGGTCGAGAATATCCAACGATTTTCTGAAGATTTTACCGGTACAGTGACCGTGAGATTAGAGCAAAATTATCGCTCCACCGAGACGATTCTCGAAGCCGCAAACGGGCTCATCTCTCGCAATGCCGGGCGATTGGGTAAAAATTTATGGACTGAAGGCGAGCGGGGTGACCCGATCACGCTGTACGCTGGCTTTAATGAACAAGACGAAGCACGCTATATCGTCGAACAAGCAGAATCGTGGTGCGATGAGGGGAATCCTCGCCGATCGGTCGCCATTTTGTATCGCTCTAACGCGCAATCACGTGTGTTGGAGGAAGCCCTACTGCGAGAGCGCATCCCCTACCGTATTTATGGGGGGCAACGTTTCTATGAACGGCTAGAAATTCGTAACGCACTGGCCTATTTGCGGCTGGCTCAAGCGCGTCGTGATGATGCCGCATTAGAGCGTGTTTTGAATACGCCGCCTCGAGGTATTGGTAACAAGACGGTAGAGAAACTTCGAGAGGTTGCCAGACGAGACCAGGCGCCCTTGTGGGAAGCGATAGACGCGGTGCGAAAACAAACGCTGTTACCAGCACGAGCACTCACTGCGCTTGCGAATTTCCAAGCACTGATTGACGATTTTGCAGCATCGGCTGAGACCCTAACTCTCGATGAATTCACAGAGCATGTGATCGAAATGTCAGGGTTAATGAATTATCACCGTTCGGAGAAGGGTGAGCGTGGGCAAGCGCGAGTAGAAAACCTACAGGAATTGGTCACGGCAACGCGTCTATTTGAAGCCGAGGACGAGACCATCACGCCATTGCAGGCATTTTTAGACAGTGCAGCGCTCGATGCGGGAGAGGGTCAAGCCGACCCTTATGAAGACAGCATTCAGATGATGACACTGCACTCTGCAAAGGGATTGGAGTTTCCTCTCGTGTTTATGGCGGGTGTTGAAGAAAACCTGTTTCCCCATCAAATGTCGTTAGAGGAGCCGGGCCGATTGGAAGAAGAACGCCGGTTAGCGTACGTGGGTATTACTCGTGCGATGCAGAAACTGATCGTGACGTATGCAGAAAACCGGCGTTTACATGGCAGTGATATGTACAACACACCGTCACGTTTTATCCGTGAGATACCGGGAGAGCTGATCGAAGAAGTGCGCCTTAACGGTTCGGTGTCTCGGCCGCTTGGATCCTTGTCGCACCACTCCTTGAACGAACCGCCAGTCGAGGGACTCGATTTGGGTCGTCGGGTTTTGCATCAAGTATTTGGCGAGGGTGTGGTGACTCAATTTGAAGGTCAAGGCAGTAATGCTAGGGTCGAGGTGAGTTTCAGTGAAGGCAGTAAATGGCTGGTGCTGCAGTATGCGAATCTGACAATTCTGTAAGGCGAAATCATGCGTGAAAAACAAATACTACCCCTGATCGTTATCGCACTCGTCGCCGCTTTAGTGAGCGTGGTGGCGATGTGGTCTCTGGATCGATCGGGCCAAGGCGGCGATTTAACCAAGACGGTGAGCGGTGCTGATACGTTTATTGAATGGAAGTTAGTCACCACATGGCCAAAAGGGCTGCCCGGGCTGGGTGCCGCTCCCGAAAACTTTGCGCGGAGAGTGAATGAAGCGTCAGGGGGTCGGTTGAGAATAAAAGTCTTTGGTGCTGGCGAAATTGTCCCGCCGTTTGAGGTTTTTGATGCGGTATCGCGACGGGTGGCTGAGGCAGGTCATGGGGCGTCTTATTATTGGAAGGGCAAGATCCCCGCCGCTGTTTTTTATACCGCAGTCCCCTTTGGGATGACGGCTCAAGAAGCAAACGGCTGGCTGCATTATGGAGGGGGTCTTGCTCTGTGGCGCGAACTCTATGCGCCCTTTGGGGTGGTGCCCTTTGCTGGTGGGAGCACAGGTGTTCAGATGGCGGGTTGGTTTAACAAGCGATTGAATAGCCGAGAGGACTTAGTAGGACTGAAAATGCGTATTCCGGGTCTCGCCGGAGAAGTCTTTGATGCGGCGGGTGGTTCTGCCGTTCGCATTGCGGGTGGTGAGGTGTATACGTCGATGCAGACCGGTGTGATTGATGCCGTTGAGTGGGTCGGCCCTTATAACGATAGGACGCTGGGCCTGATGGAGGTCGGTGATTACTACTATTATCCTGGTTGGCATGAGCCTGGCGCGATGCTCGAAATTATTGTCAATGAACAGGCGCTGGCGGCTTTACCCGAGGATCTACGGGCCATTGTCACGGTGGCGGCTCGCGCTACCAATAGCGATATGCTCGACGACTTTACCGCTCACAATAGTGAATCACTTGAAATTTTGCTGCGCGACTTTGATACGGAATTGCTGCCGTTACCGGACGACGTGATGGATGTTCTCTATGAGCAGAGCCAAGTTGCTGTCCAAGCGCTCATTGACGCGGATCCGATGGCAGAGAAAATTGCGGCTTCTTACTTCGACTTTTTTCAACGTGTGCGGATGTATCATGAAATATCCGAGCGGGCTTACCTGAATGGGCGAGACCGAGTGATGCCGCCCGTGTCGTTTACGGAGTAATGGGCCGCGTCAACTTCTGATCGTCGATTGCCACGTAGATAAACTCCCCTTCTGTGACCTTGATCGGCTCGCCGTCTTGCCTTGCATTAATCCAGACCTCAACGAGTATCCGCAAAGAACTGCGACCGGTTTCAAGGACATCGCAATAACAGCTCACGACGGCGCCAACATGTACCGGTGTCAAAAATGACATGCCTTCTATTGCTACCGTTGCAACGCGGCCTCCCGCGAGCTCCGATGCGGTGATGCTGCCGGCAAGGTCCATTTGTGACAACAACCATCCCCCGAAGATGTCGCCGCTTGCGTTGGTATCTCGAGGCATCGCAATGGTTTGTAATGCTAAATCACCATAAGGGAGAGGATCGGTGTCTAGTTCTTCAGTTGGCATAGCGTCTGCTCTCAGAGTGTTTGGCGGCGATGATGGCCAGATCCTGTGCGGGGCATAAAACGTAAGTCATTATCGCCCCATCACCCCGGGTAACCATAGAACTAAATTGGGCCACCACCACATGAGGGCGAGCAGCAGCAGTTGAATCAACACAAATGGCAATACACCAGAGTAAATAGCGCCGGTGCTGACTGTGTCGGGCGCGACACCCCGTAAATAAAACAGGGCAAATCCAAAGGGAGGCGTCAGAAAAGACGTCTGAAGATTTACGGCAATCATAATCCCAAGCCAAACCGGATCGAATCCCATCGCTAACAAGATGGGGCCTACCACGGGCACGAC
>JABJAS010000161.1 GCA_018666055.1 Halieaceae bacterium
AACTCGAGCTCATCACTGAGCTTTCTTACGAATACTACTTCCTGACCGTTTATGACATTGTGCGCTTTGCAAAGTCACGCGATATTCTATGCCAAGGCAGAGGCTCTGCTGCTAACTCGGTGGTCTGCTATTGCCTACACATCACTGAAGTCTCACCCGAGCAGATCTCACTCCTATTTGAGCGCTTTATCTCTCGTGAACGCGATGAACCCCCCGACATCGATGTCGATTTTGAGCATGAAAGACGGGAAGAGGTGATTCAGTATATCTATCATAAATACAGTCGCCGCCGCGCTGCGCTAGCGGCCACTGTCATTACTTATCGATCACGCAGTGCTGTGCGTGATGTGGGTAAAGCCATGGGGTTTGATGCGAGCTTTATCGATGAACTGGCGAACTCCCTAGCTTGGTGGAATCGTGAACGGGAACTGACCCATCGCTTCGAGCATCAAGGCGTCGTTCGTGCTGAAAAACTCGCGGGACATTTTTTGACTATCGTAAAAGAAATCATCGGCTTTCCTCGGCACCTCTCACAACACGTAGGGGGCTTTGTCATCAGCCGAGGCCCCCTTTCCAACCTAGTTCCAGTCGAAAACGCCAGCATGCCGGAACGAACCGTCATTCAATGGGATAAAGAAGATATCGAAGCGCTGGGACTCCTTAAAGTCGACATTCTTGCACTGGGTATGCTCTCCGCTATCCGCAAAACATTGGCGCTCTTGCATCGCGATCATGCCGGTATTCAGCGTATTCAAGATATACCACCAGACGACCCCGCCACCTATCGGATGTTACAAAAAGCAGACACGCTGGGTGTTTTTCAGATTGAGTCTCGAGCGCAAATGTCGATGCTGCCACGCCTGAAACCCAATTGTTTTTATGATCTGGTTATCGAGATCGCTATTGTCAGGCCCGGCCCCATTCAGGGCGATATGGTGCATCCCTATCTACGGCGTAAAGCAGGGCTGGAGTCGATCAACTATCCCAACCCTGAGATCGAAGCAGTTCTCTCACGCACCTTAGGGGTCCCTATTTTTCAAGAACAAGTGATTCGTCTTGCAATGGTTGCTGCAGGCTTTACTGGGGGGGAAGCAGATGCCTTGAGACGCGCAATCAGTAACTGGGGCAAGAACAGTAAGCTGCTGAGTTTTGAGCAAAAATTAAAGCAAGGCATGATCAATAAGGGTTATACCCCTGAGTTCGCTGACCGCCTATTTAATCAAATCAAGGGATTTGGCGGGTATGGATTTCCAGAGTCACACTCCGCCAGCTTTGCATTATTGGCTTATGTCTCTGCTTGGCTAAAGTGCCATCATCCCGCCGCCTTTTATGTTGGCCTGCTCAATAGCCAACCGATGGGGTTTTACTCACCTTCGCAATTAGTACAAGACGCTCAGCGCCATCACATTTTAATTTTACCGACTGATGTGAATCACAGTGATTGGGACCACCAATTGCTGTCATCAGACGATGCCCGGCAACCCCCTATACGGCTCGGGCTAAGATTAGTTAAAGGCCTAAGTCAGGCAGCGGGAAAACGCATCTCTGATGTTCGCCGGCAACGCGCCTTTATCAATCTGGCTGATTTACGCAGACGGGCATCACTCGATCGCAAAAACATGGAGGCGCTGGCTGCGGCAGACGCACTTTCGAGTATTAGCGGCCATCGTCATCAAACACACTGGCAGACTATGGCCCTAGAAGATCATCAGCCTCTATTACCCGCAGAAGCATCACCGCAACACGAAACCCGTTCCGAGGTCAGATTACCGACACCCAGTCTAGGCGAAGAAGTGCTCGCTGATTATCAGAGTACTGGACTGAGCCTGAAGGCACATCCACTCGCGTTATTGCGCACCCAGTACCCTTTTAGCCAATGCACAACGCAAAAAGAGCTCATTCGCTTGGGCAATCATCGCTTTGTCCGTATCGCCGGACTCATCACCTGTCGACAACGTCCGGGCACTGCCTCTGGAGTGGTGTTTCTGACACTGGAAGATGAGACCGGAAATATGAATGTCATTGTCTGGCCAGCCGTGCAAGAACGCTACCGACAGGCCCTCATGACAAGCCAGCTTGTTGTTATTAAAGGAACGGTAGAAGCCCGTAATGGCGTTGTCCATGTCATTGCCAGCGCACTA
>JABJAS010000162.1 GCA_018666055.1 Halieaceae bacterium
CGAGGCGAGCGGCAATCTTGCCGGTGTTCTGACCGAATTGGCCGGGTATCTGGAGCGCAGCCGAGCGGTCCGTTCCACCATTGTCTCGGCGATGGTGTATCCCGCTATTTTGGCGGTGGTGGCTTCCCTGTCTGTCGCGATCATGCTGGGTTATGTTGTGCCAGAATTTGAGTCGCTGTTTGAAGAGATGGGCGATGGCCTGCCGATGCTCACTGCGATCATTATCTCGCTGGGTGACGTGGTCGCCGGATGGTGGTGGCTGATGGCGATCGTGATCGGGGGTGGTGTAAGCCTGATCCGAAAATGGCTGGCCACGCCGCAAGGCCGCAATTGGCTCGATGTGCGTGCGCTCACCCTGCCCTTAGCGGGCCCCCTGATTCGAAAGTTTGAGGTATCGCGCTTTGCCCGAACGATGGGCACCTTGCTCGGTAACGGCGTGGCCATTTTAAAAGCGGCCGATATCGCCAGTGGCACCGTAGGCAATACCGTACTGCGCCATCATCTTGATAATTTGGCGCCGGCGATTAAACGGGGTGAGCGGCTGTCTAAGTCGATGGAGCCCGAGATGTTCTCGCCGCTGGCGGTGCAAATGGTATTGGTGGGCGAGGAGTCTGGGCGACTCGATACGATGTTATTGGAGTTGGCGCAGGTTTATGAGGCGGAGGTCGAAGCCGACGTGAAGCGAGCCCTGACCTTGTTAGAACCCGCCTTGATTTTAGGAATGGGTGGCCTCATCGCGATTATTATTATGGGTATTTTGATGGGGATCCTCTCCGTCAATACCATGGCATTCTAGAGACTGACTGAGACTGAAATGGCGACAAGAGAGGGCAAGCACATGCGTGACAACAGGCGAGACAAGACGTCGAGACGCAGCATGAAAGGATTCACGCTGGTAGAGCTGCTGGTGGTGCTGGCGATCCTCGGTATGTTGGCGGCCCTGGTCGGGCCGCAAGTGCTCAATCAGCTCGGCGGCGCAAAGTCTAAATCGGCGGCGATCCAAATTAATGACCTAGAGCAGGCGCTGGAGCTCTACAAGCTCGACGTGGGCAAGTTCCCCACGAGTGAGCAGGGGCTTAATGCGCTCGTGCGCCAACCCTCGGGCGCACGGGGCTGGAATGGCCCTTATCTCAAAAAGGGTGAGTTACCCGATGACCCGTGGGGTAATCCCTATGAATATCAGTATTCAGGGGGCAGCCCTAACATCGTCTCGTATGGTGCTGACGGTCGCGGCGGCGGCAGCGGTGAAGACGCCGATATTACCGGGTAGGCGGCCGATAACGGTGTATCGCGAGAGCGGTTTTACGCTGATTGAAATTACGCTGGTGATGGTGATTGCGGGGCTGCTGTTCGCCATCGCATTACCGAATATGGGGGCGCTATCCGATTCCCTTGCCTATCGCGGTGCGGTCAGGGATGTCATGTCGGCGGCACAAAGCGCTCGCAGGCAGTCGGCTCGGACCGGTCAGCCTGTCGATCTTGTGATTTATCCCGAGCGCAAGGTAATCGGGGTAGGAGGCGATCAATCGGGTATGGCAACGCTACCCGACGTGGTGTCACTGACGGTCACCAGTGCGGCGGAGGTGAGCCCTGAACCGGGCGCCGCGGCAATACGATTTTATCCCTTCGGAGGGTCCACCGGCGGTGACATTGAGATTGCCGGCCCTGGTGGTGCCGGAACCTTGGTGCAAGTGGGCTGGTTGATGGGCGATGTGACCCAAACGGTGCAACGATGACCGCATTCACCTGCCGCACTGGCTGGCCGACAAGAGCAAGGCGCCAGAGGGGATTCTCATTGGTCGAGATGCTGGCGGCATTGGTGATTCTGGGGCTGGCACTGGGTACTTTGTATCAAGCTGCGTCGGGTGCCACGCGCAATGCCCGCGTGTCTGCCGAATACGCTATCGCAACCACCTTGGCGGAATCTCAGCTGGATGCGTTTCTGGTGTCGCAGCCTGATGAGAAGGGGAAGACCCAAGGGCAGTTCGGTGTTTACCGGTGGGAAGGCTGGGTAGAACTGATTCCTGAACGTGAAGAATCCGGTATCGGTTGGGTTCGTTTGAGGGTCAGTTGGCCTGGCGAGGGGCAGCCGAGGACGGTCAGTTTGAGGACCGCCAGCAAATTGAGGAATGAGGGCTAAGATGCGTCGCGAGTCGGGGATGACACTGGTGGAGGTGATGATTTCCGCTGTGGTGCTGTCCATGGTGATGCTGGCGCTGTCTGCCTCGTTGCGGACCTTTGCCACCACCTACACTGCGGTGGAGCGATCCGCGAGTCAGACCGCGCGGCTGCGCGAGGTGACCTATTTTCTCAGGCATGTTTTGCGTGAGGCGTATTCGCCTCACCAAGGTGCTTTTGATGCAGGAGGCGGTCAGATCAGCTGGCTGGCACCCATTGACCGGGTCGGTGCGGCGGGGGGCG
>JABJAS010000163.1 GCA_018666055.1 Halieaceae bacterium
CTTGGTGTGCTTAGTCATATTTCTACACAGTCAGACAAGGATGATTTGACGACAACCGACCGCACGGAGCGCGCAGTGACTACAGGGAATTGAGGTGCTGATGCTGTCGGCACCTTCGGGGGCTCGCCCACGAGTAAAGTATTTCGTGGTCTGTTTGAATTGGTCCGCAGGCTGGTTTTTCGGCAGTCGGCCAGCTTGCATTTCTGGCCTTTCCAATGGGCCTTTATATAAAACACTGGCAAAGCCTAACCGCATGAAAGATTCTCTCGATTTGTTAAGATGTGCCGAGGGTTTCTGGCATTTTCTGTCAGGCTATTGGCGCGTCCGGTAAAGCGTGTTTTCCGTTTTTGATTGATTCTATTCTTAGTGAATATGTCGCCATGAGGAGTCATGATTAGCTTGGGGCAGAAGAGTATAAAGAAGAGGGAGCGAGGACCAGCTCCCGCAAAAAAGACAAGGAGAAGTCTTGTGCAGTTTTTATTATCCCGCTTTTTGATCCGTTGCTTGCCCGTTTTGGGTGTTTTTGGGTCGGCGGTCGCTACCCCGGTTATTGCAACATCTCCGTCTTCCTCTGATGCCAACGCCAGCGAAGCACTTAGCTATTACCTAGCAGAAGTGGATCCGGGTGTGCAAAGTCAGTGCCTCGTCTGCCATAAAGCTGGGAGCGTGGCGCCGCAAGCGGGTGCTCGTCTCGTTCTCGGCGACGACCCGGAATCTAATCACAATGCTTTTTTGAGGCTTTTGGACCTGACAGAAACGGACGATGCAGGGCCTAACATTGATGGTGCCGTTGATGGTCCATGGATTCTGGCGAAAGTTGTCGGACAAGAGGGTCATGGGGGTGGCGCGGTTCTTACGCCATCGAGCCCACTCTACGAAGCGCTGGCAACTTACTTTGGTCTGCTGGAGCCAACGCCAGCAAGTGACGGCGGCGGGTCGAATTTTTTGCGTGTTTACGAAGGGCTGGCAACTTACCTTGACCTGCCGGAGCTAACGCCAGCAAGTGAAGGCGATGGATTGAATTTTTGGCGTGGAACGGCCGCGGAAGACCGCGAAGTCACTTTGAGGCGAGCATCACTGCTACTCGCCGGTGCTAAACCGCGGGAGGAAGCTTTATCCGAAGCCAAAAAGTCCGATGCAGGATTGCGTCAGCAGATCTTGGGACTTATGGAGGGGGAGGGATTCCGAGACTTTATCATCAGGAATGCCGATGACCGCTTACTCGTTCAGGGACTGCTGAATGGGGTGGACTTTAATATTGACGTTAGAGGGCGTTATCCAGAGCTCGCTAAGCTGGCGTTGACCCTCCCCGAGGATCGACCTGAGGAGTATCAGGATTTTCATGAGAAGCCTTTCCTGACTGAGGGTGACGTTGAATGGGAGGTGAAGTGGGCTGTTAGTCAAGAACCATTGGAACTCATCGCCCACGTCATTATGAATGACTTGCCCTACAGCGAGGTTCTCACGGCGGATTACACCATGGTCAATGCTTTCACCGATTTAGCCTATCGATCCAACTCGGGATTTAGTCATGACTTTGCCGACGAGCGCGGTTTCTATGATCGTAGCGAGTTTACCGTTTTCAGGCCCGGCTATAACGACGGTTATGTCCCCACAGACGAATACCGCTCTTCGGATCAGAACGGGTGGGTTTTGGAGTTCAGTGATTTCTTCGAGGTTCCTCACGCTGGCATTCTCAGTGAGCAGGCATGGTTGGCGCGTTATCCGTCGACGGATACCAATCGTAATCGCGCCCGGGCCAGATGGACCTATTTCCATTTTTTGGGCGTCGATATTGAAAAGTCCGCGCCGAGATCTACGGACCCGCAAGCACTAGCGGACACAAACAATCCAACTATGAACAATTCTGCGTGCACCGTGTGTCATGAACGATTGGACCCAGTTGCCGCGGCGTATCAAAGTTTTGGTGATTTGGGGGGATATCTGGATCAATGGGGCGGCCGAGATTCTCTAGCGGAGTCATATAAGCATCCCGAATGGCACGGGGGTGAGCAGGGATCAACACCGTATCAAGAGGGTGATAAATGGTATCGGGATATGCGCGCGCCTGGTCTAGAGGGTCAAGCCGAGGGCGATGACTCGCAGTACTTGGATAGCCTGCAGTGGCTGGGCGAACAAATCGTAGCGGACCCCCGGTTTGCAGCGGCGACTGTCAGATTCTGGTGGCCAGCCATTTACGGCTCTGAACCGTTGGTGGCGCCAACAAATCAGAGCGCATTGGATTATCAGGGGCAGTTAAACGCGTTTAATGCTCAAGAGATCGAGATTGGCGAGATCGCCCGCCGCTTTGAATTGTCAGGATACAACGCCAGGTCGCTCTTTGCGGATATGGTGATGTCACGCTGGTACCGACACTCTGAAGTTACCGATCCGGCTATGGTTGAGAGCCGATTGACCGAGTTGGCAGCGGTTGGAAGCGGAAGGTTGCTGACTCCCGAAGAGCTGGATGCTAAAAATCGAGCGATCTTCGGCCGTAGCTGGCAGCAGCAGGACAATAATTTCGCCGCACATGAACGCACCCTGAGTACGGCACTGGTTGGTCGGCACGCCCGTTTCAAGGGGTTTTATGGGGGCATTGACGGTGCCGGCGTTACGGTACGGAACCGTGAGATGACACCGCTGATGTCGAATTTGACCGAGGCGATGGCAGTAGAATTGGCCTGTCAAGTGGTGATAGAGGATTTTCAGCGTCCACGGGCAGAGCGGCACGTTTTTACTGATGTAGATCGCAACACGATTCCAGGCCAGCTGGAGATGGCTGAGGTTTCTCTCCCGGGAAAGGTGGCGGACCACAGCTCTGTGGCGACGCATGAGATCTCGGTGTCGGCATCAACGGTTTCGGGACCAACCCGGTTGCGGATATCTGACATTACTCGGAATTCCTACGAAAGTCTGGACGGACTCGGAACCAACGCCGACCTGGTGATACAAAAAATAGAAATCCGATATGGCAACAACCTGGTGAAGCGCATCGAGGCTGATCAGATACCTTCTCAACCGGATTTTGAAATTGAGCACTGGCACGATGATCGGGGTAACAGCGGACCGAGGGGCCAATTTGAAGAAGGCATTGGTTGGGTTCTCCATGAAAATGCTTGGGTAGAGTTTTCTTTTAACCTCTCCCCACGTACCTATGAAATTTATCTGTTTCTGGGCACGCAGATGTTTGAGAACCACGTTAACGATGCAATGGTCGCGGCGGTTTCGCTGATGGCTACTGAAAGCTTAGATGAAACTCCGGCGGGCCGCGCTATTAAGGCGCAAATTGCCGCTATCTTCTTGCAGGCGATGCATCGACGGCCTTCCGACGACGAGCTCAATTCCATGACGGCAGCCGTTATGAGCTCCGCCGGTGAAGCTGCCCAGCGCGGCTCCTGGTTTAACGACGGTGATGATCAGTGCCGTACTTGGACTTTGTTCGCTGGCCAGGAAGCCATGGATTGGGAAAAGGCCCATCAAGATCCTTACGGCATGATGCGGGGTTGGACCACACTTGTGCACGCGGTCCTCACTAGTTGGGGTTACTTGCATGACTAAGCTATTCAAAAATCAGAACGCTCGAGGGTTAAGCCGTCGAAGTTTGTTAAGGCTTGCGGTAGCCGGTGTATCGGCTAGCACAGGACTGTCGACCATGCGCCTCTGGGGTAGCGAGATTGATGCTATTTATTCGGGCAGGCTGCTGGTTAACTTGCAATTGGATGGGGGCGCCGACGTTACGCAGCTCTGCGATCCTAAGGTGAACATGCCCGGAGAGAGAAAAATCAACCATTGGGCCGACAGCGATGAACCGGGGCAGATTGGAAATATCAGCTACGCACCGATAGCTGGCAATGCTCAACTTTTCGAGCGTTTCGGTGCCGACACATTGATTATTAATGGCGTCGATGCGCAGACTAACTCCCACGAGACCGGGCGATTATTCAACTGGACCGGCAGTAATGCGGAGGGTCACCCCTCGTTATCTGCACTATTTGCTGCGGCCCAATCACCGGATCAGCCGCTTGCCTATTCCGTTTTCGGTGGTATCTCTCGAACAGCAGGCCTGATTAATCTTAATCGATTCGATGATCTTTCCAATATGAGCGTATTAGCGCGGCCGGATGTGGACCCTCATACGTCGAGGCCTTTGAGAGCCGCAAGCGACGTTGATAGGTCTCGCGCTATCGTGCAATCGGACATTAACCGGTTATTGGCGCAACCAAACCTCAGCGTCAGGCAACGACTGAATATGCTGAGATATAAAGATTCCAGGGATGGTCGAGATGGCTTAGAGCGTCTCGCGGAGCTGATTCCGGCGCCCGACGAGATTGAACCTGCAGTGGATATTGATGCTGGCGGTTATATGTTTTGGAGTAACCTCAAGCAGCAGATGCAGGGAGCGCTGATGGTGTTCCAATCCGGACTGGGGTCAGCGGCAGATTTGTCTCTGGGCGGATTTGACTCTCACGACGAGCACGATCCCATCAGCGATGCCCTTTTCGCACATTTGGCAGACGCTTTGAATTTCTTTTGGGACCAAGCGGAGAAGGCAGGTCTCGCTGATCGGATTTTGCTAGTCGTGGGATCCGACTTCGGTCGCACAAATCACTATAACGATGCTAACGGCAAGGATCACTGGCCTGTCGGCTCTTATATGATCATGGAGCGCGGTGCGACATGGGGTGACAGAGTGGTCGGATTGTCTGATGAACTACATTTTGCTCAGCCGATTAACCCGGCCACACTCAAAGCTGATCGATCGGGAGTTATCCCTACCCCGGCCCATGTGCACCAATCTATCCGAGCATACTTGGGCTTGACTGACTTCGCGGAAGAGCGAGGCTTGGGCCTCAATGGCGTTGAATCGTTACCCCTTTTTGACCCCTTTTTAAGCTCTAGTATCTAGTATGTGGCAATGTTCCATTTCTCAATCGGAGTTCCGAGCCGCGAATGATCCGCCGGCCTACCGCGTCCAAGGAGCGGCATTGCTTGGATGTTTGGCAAATGTATTGCGATGTTCTGTCGGACTCCTTGTTGCGCATTGCTCAATGCAAAAAAGTGAGATTCTCAAGGTGCTTACGTACTAAAAAAAACCGAACTCGCACCGAAAACTGGTCGCGCGACCCCGCTGACGACACCCAGGAGCCTTTGCGTTACCAGTTGTTCGAGTTCGCCAAATACACGGTCATCGCCCTTTCCCACACGGTATCGACTAGCCCATCGCTCGTTGCTTAACCGTCCAACCCCATCACTAAAGCGCTGTTTTTATTGGAATTATTGATCCAAATTTCGTCCGCTGCGCGAACTGCGGCCATAGCGGCCATCTGTTTTTCACAAAACTGAAACAAAAAATTCATCTTCATGAAAAGGAAGCGCCATTAAAGTTTCACGGTCTGGTCGTATTTTTGGCTTCAACAACCAACGCGGTCAGAGAGTTATGCTTCTTCATCTAACACCTCGAAACTTCTTTTTACTTTTCACTCTGCTGCTCGGCTTGGTCGCCGGCGTTGGTGCCAGAGCGGCTGATGAGCTGCTCATTTATGTTTTCACTGCGAACGCTCCCACTGCTGGGGCAGAGGTGGTCATCGACCAGAAATCCGTAGGGAAAACCTCTGTAGATGGCTCATTGCTAGTCGATATCAGTGGTAAAGGCATGCATACACTCTCTGTAGTGGCAGGTGATGAGAGTGTCGAAACGCGTTTCAGCTCAGCAACGGGTCAGCTAGTAGACGCCATTGTTGAGATTGACCTCGATCAGGTGTTCTTGGATATCTATTCTCAGGCAGAGGGTGTTGCTGACCGCCAGCGTGCTCAGGAGGGAACGTTGAATATCTTGGTAACCGGCGGCGGCGAGCCGGTGGCTGAGGAGTCGGTTTATATCGCCGGTATAGGCACATCTTTGCGCACGAATGCGGCAGGTGAGGTGAGTATCTCGTTACCTCGGGGCCGTTATCAGACTCAGGTCGCGGAGCGATCGGCCAATCTTCGGGTCGTCGGTGGACTTACTCGAACGGTAGAACTCGCTATTAACGATTCGAGAGAGACGATGGAAATCGCATTGCCCCAGCTAGAGGAAGTGTTTGTGGTGGCAAGCTTCGATGCGACAAGTCTTGAGGTCAGTGAGCGCGACACGACAAACATTGTCGATACGATCGGGGTTGAGCTGCTCGCCCGGTTTGCGGATTCAGATGTCGCCGCCTCGGTGGTAAGAGTGCCGGGTATCTCGGTTCAGGATGACAAATACGTCTTTATCAGAGGTCTTGGCGGCAGGTACGTCTCGGCCACGCTCAATAACGCCACGATGCCGTCTACCAATCCTACAAAGCGCACCGTGCCTCTTGATTTGTTTCCGTCAAATTTTGTCAGTCAACTGGATATCAAGAAAACGTTTTTGACCTCCATGCCAGGTGAGTCGACTGGCGGAAACTTGGTAATCAACACCAAAACATTTCCCGATGAGGCGATAAGAGGTGTCAATATTCAAGGTGGTTACACTCCGGGTTTAACGACCGAAACGATTTTTGTCGACGCGTTAGCTGGCGATTTTGATGGGCTTGGTTGGGACGACGGCACGCGGCGGGAAGACCCAGCCCTGTCAGTGATTTCGGGGATGCTCGCAAGTGGACAGGCGGTGGACAGTCAGACCGGAGAGACCTTTCAGTTAGATGACTTCACGGCTGGAGAGCTCCGACGGGCAGGCGCTCTGTTGCTAAAGGACGGATTTGACCCAAGTTTTGAGTCGGCGACGCCTAACGCAAAGATGGGCGTGAATTTCGGCGATTTATTTTTGCTCGATCGCTCGGAGCTCGGTATCTATGCGGCGATGAATTACTCCAATGAATGGAGCCAGCGTGAAAATGGAGAACGCTATACCTACGAGTCGCAGGGTGAGGTTGCTGATAATTTCCTCTATCGCCAGTACAGCAACACTATCCAATTAAACGGATTTTTATCAGTTGGTTGGAACGTGGGTGATAGCACCTTCGAGTGGAATACGGTGGCATCCCGCGTCACCGATAGCCAGCTGGAGCGGTCAGTAGGCCAGGAGGGGGATGAGTTTCAAGCGCTCATCAGGCAAACTATCCAGTGGGAAGAGCGCCAGTATCTCTCGACACAGTTAGCCGGCTCTCACTTTCTGACGGACGGCGGCTCGCTTCTTTTCGAATGGCAGGCAACGCTCAGTCAGGCCGACCGGTACGCACCTGATCGCAGAGAATATGATTTTACTGCGACCTCCAGTGCTACGGATCCGGAAACGCTTAAAGCAAACTACGATTTTCAAAGCCCAAACAACCAGCAGACCGATCTCTTTAACGGATTTATCTTGGAGCCGGGCACCATCATTCGGCGCTACGATGAATTAGTCGACGACAACCTGGATCTTTCGGGAAGTTTTGTCTGGGATGTTTTCGATAGTGGCGCCAGCTTCGCGCAGCTCACTGCAGGTGCGCAGTTTATCAGTCGCCGGCGTGATGCGGACAGTGCGACGTATGGCTTCAATGTCAATCAGGTCAGGGATGACCTGCTTCGCACTAGTAATCTACTTGTTTCTGACGTGGTTTATAGCTGCGACGACGCGGCAGCTAGTATTGAGTGCGGGTCAGAAACGGAGCGAGGGATTTCGAATAACGCCAACACGGGTTTAGTATTTGTTGACAAGACCTTAGCGTCAGATAGCTACGATGCAGAGTTGGAATACAACAGTGCTTATGCGATGTACGACCACACCTTTGATTCATCTTGGCAGGTGATATTCGGTGCCAGGTACGAAACTTATCAGCAGATAACTAATACTTTTTCTCTGCAGGGTGAGCAGGGCTCTGTGCAGTCAGTTATCGATGAAGACAGCATTCTGCCTAGTGTCGGGGTCAATTGGTTTGTCGCCGATACACATCAATTGCGTTTTGCCCTGTCGCAAACAGTAGCAAGACCGGATTTTAAAGAAGCCGCAAACGCGACGTTTTACGACAATGAATTCAACGTTCGAGTGAGAGGTAATCCCTTCCTTGAAATATCCCACATTATCAACGCTGACCTGCGCTGGGAATGGTACCTCTCGGAGATAGATAACCTCTCCGTCGCGTTGTTCTACAAGGATATGGATAAGCCAATCGAGCGAGTCGTTCAGGCCGCATCAGGCACTGCTGGCAACACACGAACATTCCAGAATTCAGATTCTGCTGCCTTATATGGCGTTGAGTTAGACGGTCGGTTTGAATTCATTCTTGGAGATGGCTACGACCAAACCTTATTTTTTGCGTTTAACGCTGCGTTTATCGAGTCTGAAGTCAGTGCTGAGAATCAGGAGGATCGGTCGCTGCAGGGTCAGCCTGAATACACCGCGAATCTGATCTTTGGCTACGATCACGTCAGCGCCGGGCACCAGCTCACTGTGCTGCTAAATCAAAACGGCAAATCGATCGCGGACGTTGGCGTATCGGGTCAGCCAGACGTACTTCTGGAGCCGCGTCTAGATCTAAATATTGTGTACCGCTTTGATGTCTCCGACTCGCTAACGCTCAAAGCCAAGCTCGAGAACTTACTCGATGACGAAGTCGAGTACACCCAGGGCGGGCAGACTTTTCAGGTCTATAACCGTGGACCCTCCATCCAAGTGGGTCTTGATTGGCAGTTCTAACTTTTCTCTTTTCCTCTTTCATAGTGCTTGCTAGGGAGCAAAACCATGATTCAGCGGACCACGAAATTTGGTTTCACCTTTGTTTTAGCGGCGTTACTCAGCGCCTGCTCGGGAGATGACAGCACCACAATCAATATTGAGCAACCCAGCAACGACGGGGGGAGCTCTGGTGGCGGTGACTCTGGCGGAGATTCCGGCGGCGAGACGCCAGCGGAGTGCCCTGAGGGCACGACCGAAGTCAGCGATGGACTGTGCGAACTGCCCGCGACTGTCGACAGCAATTTGACCCTGACCTCAGGCGTGAGCTATTTGATGACCGATCGCGTGACTGTGGGTAACGGAAACGGACAGTTAAAAACGAATGGCGACGGCACGCTGGATGACGGCAGCGCGGTTCAATCGGTCACACTCACGATTGAAGCCGGTGTCGAGGTGCGCGGTAAGACAGGCACCTTCGCGAATCTGCTCATTACCCGCGGTAGCAAGATCATGGCGATGGGTACAGCGGATGCGCCCATTGTGTTCTCTTCAGATGATGCCGGCTACGACGGCTCTGGTGAGTGGGGCGGTTTGATCATCCACGGTTATGCGCCTCACAACGAGTGTGCGGTGGGTGGCAGTTACTGCGACATCGATTCCGAGGGTGAATCAGGCTTTGCTGGTGGTTACGACCCCGACGACAGTAGCGGAGTGCTGCGCTACGTAGTGGTTGCAGAGGGTGGCTACGAGTTCTCTACTGGTAACGAAATCAACGGTATCTCACTGGTGGGCGTGGGTCGTGGCACCGAGATGGATTACATCCAGGTGCACGGCAATTCCGATGACGGTATCGAGTTCTACGGGGGTAACGTCAACGTTAAGCATGGTGTCTTCACCAAC
>JABJAS010000164.1 GCA_018666055.1 Halieaceae bacterium
AGCCATACAAAGCGACATACCAAAGCGTTGTGCAAATAAGTACCAGATTGTGTCGGTCAGACGGCAGAGCAGACTTGCTACCCTAAAGGTCGATATTGTAGGGAAGTGGCGACATGACTGAACGTGCATTTGACATCGTGCTATATGGTGCTTCTGGCTTTACCGGGCAGCTGGTGGCGGAGTATCTCGCCTCTGCTCACACAGAGCTCCGTTGGGCCATTGCAGGCCGCAACCAACAAAAACTGGAACGCTGCCGACGTGATCTCGGCACGCCAGATCTGCCCATTCTCATCGCCGACAGTGACGACGCCGACCAGCTCAAAGCGATGGCATTGCAAGCTAAGGTGATCATCAGCACCGTAGGGCCGTATGCCCGGCATGGCTCTCTCCTATTAGAGACCTGCGCACGCGAGGGCACTCATTACTGCGACTTGACGGGCGAGGCGCAGTGGATGGCCGAGGTTTATGCCAAAATTGACCCACTGGCGAAAGCAAGCGGCGCCCGACTGGTGCACTGCTGTGGATTTGATTCCATTCCATCTGATTTGTCCGTGTACTTCCTGCAAAAGGAGTTCAAAGCGCGCTTTGGACGCTATGCAAGCCGGGTTTCCGGACGCATGGGCCGGGCCTCAGGCGGGGTCAGCGGGGGCACCGTCGCCAGTCTGATGCTGGTCGCCGAGCAGGCGTCACAAAACCCGGTTATCCGGGCTCGCATTATGGATCCCTATGCACTTTACCCAGCGGGCGTTTCGCCGGGATCTGACAAGCCCGATCAAACTGGTGTCGCTTGGGATGACGACTTCGGCAGCTGGACCGCTCCTTTCGTGATGGCAGCGATCAACACCAAGGTCGTGCGGCGCTCTCATGCGCTAGCGGGGTTGCCCTATGGTGATCAGTTTAGCTACGACGAATCGCAACTCTGTGATAGCCGTGCCAAAGCCTTACTCAGCGCAGGGGGATTAGGCGCCGTCATGGCGGGGACTTTTTTTGCGCCCACCCGCGCCCTGCTCAAAAAACTACTTCCCGACCCGGGTGAAGGTCCCGATGAGCGCAAGCGTGAAAACGGATTTTTCGAGTTCTGGACCCATGGCAGCGATGGTTCCGATCACCTCCGCGTTAAGGTGACCGGACAACGCGATCCCGGTTATGGCGCCACGTCGCGCATGCTAGCGCAAGCAGCTCTCTGCCTGGCTCGAGATTCGCTCGCCGTTGGAGGTGGTATCTGGACGCCGGCCAGCGCTATGGGTGACGCAATGCTGCAGCGGCTGCCTGGCGTTGATATCCACTTTAAGGTCGTCGAAGACTGACTCCACGCCTTGCCTCGCGCACAACCGAAGCCGCGAGCATTGGGCATTGGGCAATGGTGCAGAAGCACTGGGCACTGGCCGGAAGCGATTCGTTATGTCATGCACGTGGCCAATGACAGGACAAAAAAAAGGCCGCTGTCAGGCGGCCTCGTCTTACTAGGCTGGGTGTTTTACAGCTCTTCGTATTTGAACTTCTGGCCGCCCAACGTGGCTTCATACATCAACCCACCTTTTGCAATCGTAAAGACCGCCATACCACTGCGACCGTCGTATTGCTTATCTCTAGCAGCGGCGCTATTCGAATCCGCGTCGGTTCCGGCAGAAGCATTACCGCCACCACCAGTTGAAGTCGAAGCGGTTGCGCTCGCAGTCAGTGCTACTGCTGTGGCCTGTGCGCCAAACTCAAAATTGCCCGACGTGAAGTCATCAAACGAGCGCTCATCTCTGAAGAAAATCATCTGGCTATAAACCTGCCCGCCTAATTGCAGGCCATAGGTGATTTGATTCATTTTAACTGTGCCGGTCTGCTCACCACCCCGATAAACAGAGCCCTTGCCGTGCGCACCACCAATCCCGATGCCGCCTTTACCGATACTGGGGAAGATTGCGTAGCCATAAGCCTCGTCAATAAAGTCGCCGGCGCCAGCAGTGCGGAAATTATCCAGCGTTGTCTCGATCTCATCAGCCATGGCTGGCTGCATCATGAACGCACAAAAACTCAGCAATGCGACTCTCAAAATTTGCATACCTATCTCTCCTGTGTGGTGTGGTGTGGTGTCGTGTAGCGTCCTATTGTCAGTTATTTGACATTGGTTTAGCAAGGGCACCATAACGCATCCGCGCCAGCTTAAATGTGCAAAAAGTGACACGCCTTAATGGTGACCTATCGTCCCACGCGATCACCATGGGATGGGCTTACCGCGCCAATCCACATAGCTCAAGGTGCCGTCAGCGACGACCTGGGTGAGCACGGCATCCAGCGCCTCCGCAGCCTGATCAGGCTGCAACAAAGTCTCTGGGCGCACGCCCGCCTGAAACGGTTTCGAAAGAGGGGTATCGACGGTGCCGGGGTGATAGGCCACTACCTTTGCTGAGGGATTCACGCGCACCAACTCATGGGCCAAGCACTGCAGCATCATGTTAAGAGCAGCCTTGCTGGCTCGGTAGCTATACCAGCCACCCCGGTGATTGTCACCAAGACTCCCCACTCGCGCCGATAGTGCGGCCACAATCGGCGCGACACTCGTTTTCAGCAAGGGCGCCATCGCTGATAGTACCCGCATCGGTAGGAACGTATTGACCTCAAACACCGTGTGCATCGCCGTGGAATCAATCTGAGCCAACGCGCGCTCAGGCCGATAGTCTGCTCCTTGTAAAACACCATTACACACGACCAACCGTGCCACATTGGTTTGCGCTGATACCAATCGCGCAGCGAGTGCTGATAAAGCCGCCTCGCTGTAATCCGAGGTCTCAACCTGGACCCTGCTCGGATCCAAAGCGTCGTTGAGGGCCTCTGCAGATCGCGTCACCGCCAGAATAGGTCTCAGCCCTTCTCGCTGCCAGCGCTGAATCAGTGCACCTGCAATGGCGCTACTGGCACCAAATACAATGTCCAGCTCACCCTTATCGGTCATCACGTTGCTCCCCTGTCATCCGGCCACGGCAGTCACGGCCCACCCTTCGTTATACGACAGAGCCCGTTAACCGATGACGCCGCACAATGCTATGTGCCTTTTTCTGATGTGATGCATTCCGAACCAACGGTGACGCCGGCCACGCGGATAAAGCGGCGCTAGAGTGCGCCCGGGAACGCTCCCCCATCCAGCAAGATATTTTGGCCAATCACGAAACCCGCTTTGTCGGAACACAACCAAGCACAGGCCGCACCAAACTCTTCAGACGTGCCAAAGCGCCCCGCTGGCACCGTCTGCATGCGAGCTTGGCGCGCGTCGTCCTCACTGATACCGCGGGCGCCTGCATCGACTTTATCCAGCATCACGAGCCGATTGGTGTCGTGCAAACCCGGCAATAAGTTGTTAATCGTGACGCCGCTGCCGGCCACTTGTCTGGATACGCCGGCGACATACCCGGTCAACCCAGAGCGTGCCGTGTTGGACAGCCCGAGCACTGGAATGGGCGCCTTAACGGCTATGCTGGTGATGTTCACAATCCGCCCCCAGCCCCTGTCCATCATGCCGGGCAGCAGCGCCTTAATCAGGGCAATCGGGGTCAGTAAATTGGCGTCGAACGCGGCAATAAAATCGTCACGGTCCCAGTCAGACCACATCCCGGGTGGCGGGCCTCCCGCATTGGTCACCAGAATATCGACGTCTCCCGCCGCCTCCAGAACGGCTGCCTGCCCACCTTCAGTGGTGACATCGGCCGGCACCACCACAACAGACACCCCGTAAGTCGAGCGAATGCTGCCAGCGGTCGCCTCCAAAGCCTCCGCGCCACGCGCGTTGAGCACAAGGTCTACACCCTCGCCTGCCAGCGCTTCAGCGCAGCCCTTGCCCAAACCCTTTGACGATGCGCAAATCAATGCGCGCCGACCTCGAATACCCAGATCCATGATCTACTCCTCGCGTACAACACGCTGGCGTGCTGATTGCCCGTATCAATGACCCCTGCTCGCGCTCACAGCCGCCCTGATCCGCGCTGTACAGTCGTCGCCAATCCCAGTATACGGGCAATAGGCTATGCTTTGTTTGGCTAACGACTCAGCATGGGTTGCATGCGATAAAGGGAGTGCTCGGGAAAGATGACCCGTTTCTGGGAAAATAAAACCCTCACGGAGATGACACTGCGGGAATGGGAATCGCTCTGCGACGGCTGCGGCCAGTGCTGCTTGCATAAGCTCGTCAACGAGGAAACTGCAGATGTCTTCTACACACACGTCGCCTGCCGACTGCTCGATACCGACACCGCTCGATGCCAGCGTTATGATACGCGGAGTGAAGAGGTCAGTGACTGCCTCGATGTTCGCAACATGACTGCCTCAGAACTCGCCTGGATGCCGCGAAGCTGTGCCTATAGACGACTGAGTGAGGGAAAGGCATTGCCGCAGTGGCATCCGCTGCTGAGTGGTGATCCGCAATCGGTGCTCAGCGCCGGCGTGAGTGTGGCCAACAGAACCATTAGCGAAGACGATGCGGATCTCGACAACCTTGAGGCCGACATCATTGAATGGGTGGCCACCTGAGCGCGCCAAAGTGCGCTGTAGGCAATGAAAGCGTCACAGCTTGGGCAACCCATGTCGTAACAATCGATCCAGTTGATCGGCAAATAGTTTTCGATCTGCCTGAGACAGCGGCGGCGGCCCCCCCGAATGTTGCCCGGCAGCGCGCATTGTCTCCATAAAATCACGCATTTGCAGGCGCTGGCGAATCGTATTGGCGGTATATCGCTCCCCCCTAGGGGTCATCACATGAGCGTCTTGTTGCAACACCTCGTAGGCCAAGGGAATGTCGGCTGTGATAACTAGATCGCCCGCTACCACCCGGCGACTGATTTCGTGGTCTGCCACATCGGGCCCTTGGGCCACCTGATAGAGGGTAATGAAGTTCGACTGGGGAATGTGAAACGACTGATTGGCAAACAGCGTCAATGCGATTTGTCGTTTTTGCGCCGCGCGGTAGAGAATATCTCGAATCACCACGGGACATGCATCGGCATCAACCAAGATATTCAATCTGACAACCTCATCTATCCCAACACCGCAACCTGCCCGCTGGACGCGCCTAACCTGTAACGATCTCAATGAAACGTCCAGCACTAATGCCCCAGGACCTACTGTCAACTGGCTGGTCTGACAAGTGCAAATGTGTATACTACGCTCCCTCGCCGGGAGGACGACTCCGGAGAGTACCAACATGCGGAATTAGCTCAGCTGGATAGAGCGCCGGTCTACGAAACCGGAGGTCGCAGGTTCGACTCCTGCATTCCGCGCCAAAGCCCTCTCTAGGCCCTTTCAGGCCTAGTACTAATTTTGATCTTGACGTGTTAACTGGCAAATGTAGCTCTATTATGGACCTGCTCGCAGGCTTTCGCGTGCCAGATTTGAACGCGCGGCCAGCAGCCTGTTCGTCCTTGCGTTTGCCCTGGATCTCGCCTCCGCCTGCAGCAGGTCACTTAGGATGCTTGCCACGCAGACACGAGGGTCAGAGCGGTAGGCGATGGCGCAACGAACCCCATTCCCGTCTATACGAAAAGGGCTACTTCGCTTAACAAAAGAAAGTCGATTGAAAAAGCCTCATCTGGTGGCCCAACCGAAGTCTGGCTGCAGCATCCTCAGTGTGCTCTGGGGTTGTCCTTGCCCTAATCGGATCGACTAGCCCCACGGTGCGCCTACGGGGCTGCTCCAGCCTGTCACCTTTAGCCAAACCAATGGCGGAAACGGTCAATCCTTACGCACGCCCATCGTCAACACTGTGGGTGTCACGGATGACCACCCCCGCCACGGACGGCACCAACTCTGGGAGGCAGTGAAAATGGAAATCGTAAATTGGGTGTCAGTAACTATCACCGCCATTGCTATCGTCATCATATTCGTCGGAGCGGCTTATCAGGAGAGGCTCGACGAGGCGCAAGCCGAGCTTGATGACAACTTGAGCAGTAAGCGATGAGAAGATTATGGATTGCCATCGCAGATGGCCTTCACCGCTGGAACAGCGGTCTGATTAGACATGAGTGCCAAGTAATGACGCAAGCCACCGAGCAAGAAGTCATTGAATATCTTTGGCCCCACAAGAGACGCGTTAAAGCGCGCCCCTGCATGCCTCGTATTGGGTAATAAATGAATCATTTCGCCACTAACAAGAGTGTTAGCGGTTCTCCTCTACTTTATTGTTAGCCATGTCGCACCCTGAACGACGGGCCCTCTGGTCTCCCAGTCGAGGGCAAGTGTGTCGAAGCCGTAAGAATGAGTGACAGTGACACCATCGTGTTGTTAGATCGCACTCGTATTCGTTTGCGCGGTATTGATGCGCCAGAGCGCGATCAGCGATAGGACTCTAGGCAACAACAGTGTGGCTACACGGTCGTGCTTGCTCATTGCAACAGCTAACCACAGGCCTGACCCCGAACAACGTCAGGCCAACATCCGCTAATCTATGAGGTCGTGTCAGTCTCTCCTGGCGATGATTAAGTTCGATAGTGATTGCATCCCAGCGACGCCACGTGGACGCTGCCAGATTGGTTGGTCCCGTTTACTCAGCGTCCTCTGAGAGTGCGTAGACCTTATCAATAATGG
>JABJAS010000165.1 GCA_018666055.1 Halieaceae bacterium
AGTGAAGGCGTCGCCTGTGCGGCCAAAATGTCCGTAAGCGGCAGTAGTACGATAGATGGGGCGTTTTAGATTCAGCATATTAATAAGGCCTTTGGGTCGCAGATCAAAGTGCTCGCGGATCAGCGACTCGATCGCGTCGTCTGACACTGCGCCGGTACCAAAGGTGTTGACCGAGATAGAGGTGGGCTCTGCCACGCCGATGGCGTAAGAAACCTGCACTTCACAGCGGCGAGCAAGACCGGCCGCGACGATGTTCTTCGCCACATAACGACCTGCGTAAGCGGCGGAGCGATCCACCTTAGAGGGGTCCTTACCTGAGAAAGCACCGCCACCATGCCGAGCCATGCCTCCATAGGTGTCGACAATGATCTTTCTTCCGGTTAGCCCACAGTCTCCTTGTGGGCCCCCGATCACAAAATTACCAGTTGGGTTGATATGAAGCAGCGTATCGCTGTGCAGCCACTCCGCGGGTAAGGTCGATTCAATGATCTCCCTCCGAACTGCTTCACGAAGATCAGCCTGTGAGATGTCAGGATCATGCTGCGTGGAGAGGACTACCGCCTCGACGCGCTCGGGTTTGCCGTCTGCTGAGTAACGCATTGTAATCTGGCTCTTTGCGTCGGGTCGCAACCAAGGCAGGGCCCCCGACTTACGAAGCTCAGCTTGTTTCTCGACCAGCCGATGCGCATAGTGGATCGGTGCTGGCATCAGTACCTCTGTCTCGTCCGAGGCGAACCCGAACATGAGCCCCTGGTCGCCGGCCCCTTGGCTGGCTTCATCTGCCTCGTGGGTACCCAGAGCGATATCTGCCGACTGTTGTCCGATGGCATTAATGACTGCGCAGGTATTGCCATCGAAGCAGACCTCTGAGGAGTCAAAGCCAATGTCGAGGACCGTTTGTCGAATCACCGCCTCGAGTTCTCCGGCGGTGACATTGGCCGCGGTAGTGACTTCGCCCGCGACGACGACCATCCCCGTTTTCACCAACGTCTCTACCGCGACGCGTGCGTCGGGATCTTTGCTGAGGTAGGCGTCTAGAATGGCATCGGAAATTTGATCCGCCATTTTATCTGGGTGCCCTTCTGAGACCGACTCAGACGTAAAGAGAGAGTACTCACTCATAATGTGTGTTCCTAACGTTGTGTTTAATGACGGATAAAGTGCTGTATTTGAATTTGAAAGCCGTTTCGTTGACCGAAGAAGAGCTCTGCGTTGTGTTCTAGGCCTGCCTCTGCGGCCCAGGTATGGAGTGCGTCGGGGTCGAGTCCGAGCCATAAGTCTCCGCAGTGTTCCCGTGCCCATGCCTGATCGTGTGGGCAAAGTTCGCTCACAATAAGGTGCCCGCCGGCGGCCAACAGATGAGCGATCTCAGCGATGAGTCTTTTTGGATCAGGCACATGGTGAAGCACCATATTGACGATCGCAGCCGAAAAAGTGCCTGCATGATCTATCAGCGAGGCCGGTTCGCCGTAACAAAATTGGACATTGTCTAAAGCCCCGGCGTTTTGTTTCGCGGTATCGAGCATCTCTTCGGCGTTATCGAGCGCGACGACCGCTGCGCCTCGCTTTGATAACGCGGGGAGCAGACGACCGTCACCGGGGCCCACTTCGAGGAGGGTATTTCCAATAAAGTTTCCCGCTCTGTCGAGTAAGTGAAGCGTTGCGCGGCTGTAGTCTTCCCAAGATGCGATGGACTCCTGGTGATGTTTAAACTGTTCGCCATGCTCACGAAAAAAGGTCGCCGAGTGCGCCTCGCGCTGGCGTTGCACCCTTTGCAGGCCCAGCACCAGGTCATGCCCAAGGGGTTGCTGATCGATATCGTCGAACATGGTTTGCCGCAAACTTTTATGCGGGCCTTCCGGTAATTGTCGACGGTAGAACGTAGCGGTCCCTTCAGGCCGTCGGCTTAATAGGTTCACTTCCGCCAGAATTTTGAGGTGGTGGCTCAATGCGCTTTGGCGCATCGAAAACAGATCGCACAGCTCCGAAACGCTGAACGATTCCGCTTTCAGCACCCGCAAGATACCCATCCTCAACGGGTGCCCGGCCGCACTGAACAGCGCGTGAAGCGGTTCAGGTGGGCGTTGGGTCCGATGGGAAGGACTGATCGGAACGACTGTCGAAGCAATAGCCATGGATAAAGGGTAACACTGCGCCGCCTGTTTATCTAAATATTTTGATGAATAGACGCTCGGCGGCGCGGGCCCCTACTTATGTGCTCTCGGGGCTATACTCCTTTGCCTGACAATACCAAGTTGCTAACGGGAGCACGTGTGGACCAACAAGCCTTAAAGGAACAAGTGGCCGAGGCAGCGCTTGAACGCGTTGCAGCGCGGCATAACGATCGACTGCTGTTGGGCATCGGCACGGGTACGACTGCTGAGTGCTTCATTCGCACCCTGCCGGCCATCCGCTCGCGCATCGAGGCAACCGTTGCCAGCTCAGAGCGCTCGGCTGCTTTGCTACGGGAGCTCGGACTGCCGGTGATGGACCTCAATAGCGTTGGGCCGCTAGATGTTTATGTCGACGGCGCAGATGAAGCCAATGCGCAGCTCGCGCTGATCAAGGGGGGTGGCGCGGCACTGACGAGAGAAAAGATTGTTGCGGCTGCATCAGAGGAGTTTATTTGTATCGCAGACGCGAGCAAGCGGGTCGGCGTGCTGGGAGTCTTCCCCCTTCCCGTTGAGGTGATTCCCATGGCGAGGAGTCATGTTGCGCGCGCATTGGCGCAGTTAGGTGGGCAACCAGTGTGGCGTGAAGAGACGATCACCGATAATGGCAATCTAATTTTAGACGTTCACGGTTTGCATATTAGCGATCCCGTAGACACAGAAACCCGCATTAATCAGATGGCGGGTGTGGTGTGTAATGGGCTGTTTGCCAATCGGCCAGCAGATGTATTGCTGTTAGGCACCTCAGCGGGCGTCGAAGTGGTGTCCGGTTCAGCGCTGTCCTAAGATAGCTTGAGCCACGTTGAATGACCTTCGAGACAGGCCCCGGATCAGGCCATGAAGTGGAAAGGCCCTCGGAAGGGTTGATGCGCTTAGCAAGGCGAATATAGACAACGCGCGCAGGTTTCGTCCTCTTCCCCTCACGGCGCCTCCTGTTGACAATAAGAGGTCCACGTACTTTGGCGTGCCCCTTTCGCGGTACCTGACTCGTTGGAGCTATTAGCGGCAGTGGCGCCCGAAGAGAGCTTATTCATCTTGTTCCCCTCTTATTTATCCTATGGGACTCGGATTGCAGAGCCTGGATATCGGCGAGAGACACTGACTTTTGATGCGAGTTGATTAGCGATATTTGCCCATCAGCCCGGCATCGCGGACAATACGGCTCGCCCTGCGATCCCGGAGTTTTCATGCCCGCTCAAATAGAATTGGCCAACGCTATCCGTGCCCTAGCGATGGATGCCGTACAGGCCGCCAACAGTGGTCACCCTGGTGCTCCGATGGGCATGGCAGATATTGCCGAGGTGCTGTGGAATAAAGTATTGCGCCATAACCCGGCTAACCCACAGTGGCCCAATAGAGACCGCTTTGTTTTATCAAATGGCCATGGGTCCATGTTGATCTATTCGCTGCTCCATTTGACCGGTTATGAGTTGACAACTGACGACTTAAAAAACTTCCGACAGTTACACAGTAAAACGCCGGGACATCCTGAGTACGGTTACACCCCCGGTGTTGAAACGACAACGGGTCCACTTGGGCAGGGCCTGGCGAATGCGGTTGGCATGGCGATTGCTGAGAAAACGCTGGCGGCACAATTTAACCGAGAGGGGCATGGTGTGGTGGATCATCACACTTGGGTTTTCTTGGGTGATGGCTGCCTGATGGAGGGGATTTCTCATGAGGCATGCTCTTTGGCGGGGACATTGGGCCTTGGCAAGCTGATTGCTGTTTACGACGACAACGGTATTTCAATTGATGGTGAGGTCGAAGGTTGGTTTACCGATGATACGCCGCAGCGTTTCGCGGCCTACGGCTGGCATGTGATTCCGATTGTGGACGGCCACGATCCTGATGCGATCGAGGCGGCGTTTGTTGCTGCAAAGGCTGAGCATAATCGACCTACGCTGATTTGTTGCCAGACCGTTATTGGCAAAGGCAGTCCGAACAAGCAGGGCACCGAAGGTTGCCACGGAGCGCCACTGGGGGACGATGAAATAGCGCTCACACGCGAGGCGCTTGGCTGGCAGCATCCACCTTTTGAGATTCCTGATGCGATTCGTGAAGCGTGGGACGGGAGAGCGAAGGGCGCATCGTTAGAGTCAGAATGGGGTGCGCAATTTGATGCATACCGAGCCGCCCATTCGGATTTGGCGGATGAGCTCCTGCGACGTTTGACCGGCGCATTGCCGCGTGATTTTCCGCAACAAGCGGACGCCTATATCGATGAGTGCGTTGTTGCAGGTGCCGATATCGCTTCGCGCAAGGCGTCCCAGCAGGCTTTAAATGCATTGGGCCCCAATTTGCCTGAACTATTGGGCGGCTCAGCAGATCTTGCCGGGTCGAACCTGACGCTCTGGTCGGGTGCATCGGGCATTTCGTCTGAGGACGCCAGCGGCAATTATCTGTATTACGGTGTGCGAGAATTTGCGATGGCCGCCATTATGAATGGCGTTGCTTTGCATGGCGGCTTTATTCCTTACGGCGCGACCTTCCTGATCTTCATGGAATATGCGCGTAACGCTATTCGTATGTCGGCGTTAATGGGCAAGCGTGTCATTTATGTTTTCACGCACGACTCAATTGGCCTTGGCGAGGACGGCCCCACTCACCAACCGGTAGAGCAGTTAACGGCGCTGCGGGCGACGCCTAATCTGCATACCTGGCGGCCCTGTGACGCGGCTGAATCGGCGATTGCGTGGAAGCAGTCATTGATGCGGGAGTCAGGCCCCAGTGCATTGGTATTTTCCCGTCAGACATTGCCTGCTCAGGTTAAAACAGCAGAGCAGGTCGCCGGCGCACACCGCGGCGGTTACACATTGGTTGCCGAGCAAGGCCCATTAGACGCTGTGCTCATTGCGACCGGTTCAGAGGTGGGGTTAGCGGTCACGGCAGCTGAACAGCTGACGGCTGCCGGAAGGGGTGTCAGGGTGGTATCCATGCCTTGTGCGGCACTGTTCGATGCCCAGGAAGCGGGATACCGAGAAGCGGTTTTACCCAGTGAGGTGCTGGCGCGAGTGGCCGTCGAGGCTGGCCATACTGATGTTTGGTATAAGTACGTGGGGCTGGATGGCCGCGTTGTGGGCATGTCTACTTACGGTGAATCAGCTCCCGCTGCAGCGCTCTATCAGCACTTTGGTTTGACCGTAGACAACGTGGTTGCTGCTGTCGAGGAAGTGATCCTCGATTGACAATGCGATTTGCTATCAACGGTTTTGGTCGAGTCGGTCGGACCCTGCTAAGGGTGTACGCTTCCCGCGAGGACGCACGTGCGAGACTCACCCTTGCTGCCATCAATGAAATTGCTGATGCCGATACAGTGGTCCATCTCGCACGCTACGATTCCAACTATGGACGGTATCCGGGAGCGATCGCGCGAGCGGCATCATCTCTTGTCATCGATCAGTGCTCGGTACCTTTAAGCCACGTTGCCGAGGTCGCGCTGTTGCCTTGGCAGCAACACCAAATTGATCTGGTATTGGAGTGCACGGGCGCCTTTACCGACCGTATTACCGCTGAGCAACACTTGCAGGCGGGCGCTTCACGCGTACTGTTTTCGCAACCAGCGGAATCGGATGTCGATGAGACCATCGTGTACGGCGTGAATAGTGATTCGCTGTCGGCAGATATGACGGTCGTGTCGGCCGCTTCTTGTACGACAAACGCGGTTGTTCCTGTCTTAGCGACGCTGAGTCGCGCGGTGGGTATTGAAGCCGCCACCATTACGACGATTCATTCCCTAATGAATGATCAGCCCGTGCTGGATGCCTACCACCATACGGATTTGCGCAAAACGCGCGCTGCATCGCAATCCATCATTCCGGTTGATACCGGACTGGCAGTGGGTATTGAGCGGATACTGCCGGATTTGTCGGGCAAGCTATCGGCTCACGCGCTCCGAGTTCCCACCACTAAAGTCTCGGCAATTGAGCTGACAGTGGCGACGGATCGTGTTTGCACGAGTGAGGACGTTAATACAGCGCTGCGTGCCGCGGCAGAGGGTGCATTAGCGGGTGTGCTGGATTACTCGCTTGAGCCCTTGGCGTCTTGCGATTTTGTGGGCGAGGCCGCCTCTGCGATTGTGGATGCTAAACAAACACAGGTAGCGGCGGGACGGTTGGTCAAAATCTTGATCTGGTTTGACAACGAGTGGGCGTATGCCAGCCGCATGATTGATGTGGCACTGGCTTGGCAGGCTAAAATCGCAGTATCACAGGGCGCCGCGCAAGGAGAGGCACCATGAAATTGATGACGGACCTTGAGCTTGCAGGACAGCGCGTGCTGATTCGGGAGGATCTTAATGTCCCACTTCGCGATGGCGCAATTACCAATGATGCCCGGTTGAGAGCCGCTGTTCCTTCCATCTTAGCGGCGTTAGAGCAAGGTGCGGCGGTGATGTTGATGTCACATTTAGGGCGACCCCCTGAGGGAGAATGGCGAGAGGAAGGCTCGTTAGCACCTATCGCAACGCGCCTCGCCGAGTTGCTGGGGCGTGACGTTTTGCTGGCCAAAGAGTGGCGAACGGTAGCCCCTCTCCCTGGTGATGTTGTGTTGTTAGAGAACGTGCGGTTTAACCTTGGAGAAGCGGCAAACGAGGATAGCTTGGCAGCCACTTACGCCGCTTTGTGCGACATTTTTGTAATGGATGCTTTTGGAACTGCGCACCGAGCGCAAGCTTCTACTCATGGGGTAGCGAGGTATGCGCCAGTGGCCTGTGCGGGTCCACTACTCCATGCTGAGTTGACCGCGTTAGAGCGTGCGCTCACCACCGCGCAACAACCCATGATGGCTGTTGTGGGAGGATCCAAGGTCTCCACCAAGCTAAACGTTTTGGGTCAGCTGGCAGCGCGCTGCGATAGCTTGATTGTGGGTGGGGGCATTGCCAATACGTTTTTGGCCGCTGCGGGTTACCCCGTTGGCCAATCGTTATGCGAATGGGATCTTTTAGATACCGCCCGCGAATTAATGGATCGGGTGGATATTCCATTACCCATAGACGTCATCGTTGCCCCAGGTATTGATGCGCCTCAACATGCTGAGATTAAGCTGGCAGCTGATGTGAAGGCTGACGATATGATTTTAGACGTGGGACCGAGTACGGCGGCAGAGATCGCAAGCCGCATTCACAGTGCGGCGACGGTGTTGTGGAATGGCCCGCTGGGTGTTTTTGAACAAGAGGCCTTTGCGGCGGGCACTCGTGTACTGGCGGATGCAATTGCAGAGAGCGAGAGTTTTTCATTGGCCGGCGGCGGCGACACGTTAGCCGCGATAGATCAATTTGGCGTCGCGGATAACATATCGTACATCTCGACAGGTGGCGGCGCATTTTTAGAATATGTCGAAGGCAAGACGTTACCAGTGGTGGCAGTGCTCAACGAACGCGCGCAAGACTAAAAAGACCAATAGGAGAACAGAAATGGCGCTGATCAGCTTAAGGCAATTACTGGACCA
>JABJAS010000017.1 GCA_018666055.1 Halieaceae bacterium
AAGGGCTACGAGTACGGTATTGCCTGGTTCACTATGGCAATCCTACTGGTACTGTTCAGTTGGGTTTCTTGGCGCTGGATAGGCCCGCCCTTGCGACGATTTGCCGCCGAGTGGGATGCCCTGACCATTCCTGACTTTTTAGGTAGTCGCTACTTGGGCGCCAAATCGCCCACTAATCGGCATCCCCTGCTGCAGGTCTCGGCGATCATTATCGTCTTCGCGAGCCTGCTCTACCTACTGGCTATTTTTAAAGGAGCGGGACATCTATTTCAGATGTTTCTCAATGTGCCCTATGAAACCGGCGTCGGTATCACGTTAGTGATTGTCGTGATGTATACCTCGATCGGTGGGTTTGTTTCAGTCGTCAGAACCGATGTGCTTCAGGGGATGCTAATGCTGTTAGGTAGCATACTGATCTTTTACTTTGTCACGCGCGCCGCTGGCGGCGTTGGGGTCATTAATGAACTCCGATCGCTCCCTGACAAGGCATTCCTGTTTGAACTCAACGGCGGTATCCCGTTTGCGGTACTACTGGGCGTGTCGCTCTCTGGGGCCTTAAAACTCCTGGCAGACCCGCGGCAACTCTCACGCTTTTACGCGTTGAAAGATGACGACGCTGTGCGCCGGGGAAAGTGGGTCGCGACCGTTGGTCTGGCCATCGTACTGGCGTGTCTTTTTCCTGTGGGGATTTACGCTCACGCCATACTGACCGATGTCACTGACACGGACCTAATCGTGCCCCTACTGGTAAACGATCCAGCTGTATTCCCTATTTGGGCGACTGATTTCCTCATCGTTTCAATTCTCGCTGCCGCCATGTCATCCATGGACAGCGTGTTGTTGGTCGCCGCATCTACCCTGTATAAAAATCTCATCGCGCCCTTCAAGCAACGCTCACGAGAGCTGCTCTGGACTCGCACAGCCGTTGTCGGTTTTTCAATTGTCGCCGCTCTGCTGGCACTCAAACCGCCTGGCGACATTGTCGAGATCACCATTTTTTCGGGCAGCCTCTATGCCGTTTGTTTTTTCCCCGCCGTGGTGTTCGGCCTGTATTGGCAAAAAGGATCACCTGCCGCAGTGCTCTGGTCGATGGTCATCGGTGTCAGCACCTTGTTGGCCTGGATCGCCGCCGATCTCCGGCATAGCTTGCACGAGGTCTTCCCCGCGCTACTACTGTCGATCCTCACTTACTGGGTGCTATCCAGCAGGCCGTCGGGGTCCTCATCGCCCAATCATGAAACGCCTCAATCAGACGCACGCGAGTTGTAGAGGCTTTTAAGCTGACAACGCTTTCACTCTGACAAAACCTTTCACCGGGAAAAACCGTCCGATCCCACTGCGCGGACTGAGGGCAGAGAAAAACGCGCTTAAAAGCGCGTTTTGAGCGCGGGTTTTGTCACCTTACCCATGCTATTGCGTGGTAGCGCGTCCTGCAGCAGCAATTTTTTAGGGATTTTATACGCCGAGAGTTTACCGTTGCACCAGTCTTTCAACGCGGCCAGCGTCAACTCGCCGCCGCTTCGCAGGACCACTACTGCCGCGACCGCCTCCCCCCAGGTACGATCCTCAATACCCAGCACCGCTACCTCAGCGATGGCCGGATGATCTAGTAATTTGTTCTCGATCTCTAAGGCAGAGAGTTTATAGCCGCCGGACTTAATAATATCGATCGAGGAGCGCCCCATTATGCGGTAGTAACCTGCCTCCAGCACACCGATATCACCGGTGCAAAACCAACCATCGACAAAACTCTTGGCAGTTGCCTCGGGGTTATCCCAGTACTCGAGGAACACCGTCTCACCCTGAATACGAATTTCGCCCGACACGCCTTCTTCTTTTACGACACTGCCCGCCTCGTCAATTAAGCGCACGTCGATACCGGGTAGCGGTTGACCCACGTAACCCGCACGCCGGTCACCCTCATAAGGATTCGACAAAGCCATACCAATTTCTGTCATGCCGTAGCGTTCCAGTAGCGCCTGCCCGGTCAGCTGCTGCCACGTGTCAAAGACAACGACCGGGCACGCGGCAGAGCCCGATACATTGAGGCGCATGTTGGCAAAACCCTCTAGGACCGCCTCTGATTCGCTGACCTCCATGGCATCGAGGTGGTCAATCAACTTGACGTAAATAGTGGGCACTGCCATGAAGAGCGAATAGGTATCGTTTGCCACCTGCTGGCATAACTCATCCAGCGCCAACGTCGGCATAACGTGGACTGTTGCGCCAGCCCACAGCGCACAACTCAGCAC
>JABJAS010000166.1 GCA_018666055.1 Halieaceae bacterium
GGACTCTGTTACCAGATGATCAATCTCAAAGCGCTCAATGACCGCGGGCAGCACCAGTTCAGGTGACCCCTCAAGCACCATTAAATCCTGACCGAGGGATTGCAGCTGTTCCCGCAGCTCCTGCAATGACTCCCTCAGAAAGCGGTCTCGCTGCGCGCCAAGGCCGACTAAATTGCACCAGGGGCGGGGTTTTGGGAGCAAATAAACGCAGAGCAGCGAATCAGCAGAGAGTGTGCTGCTCAAGGTCGGATTGTCGTCCAGACGAAGATCGTTCTGGAACCAATGTAGGTAACGCATAGCAACTCGGGCAGGGGCAATGTAACTGGTGTACGCTGATGCCGCGTCGGCGGATTGACGGTGGCGCGACACAGCCATCAAGCCGCAACGCAAACGTTGTGATCGCCCTCGTTGAGTGCCATTCGGGTTACGCCATGATTGAACCACCTCTCAGTATTGAGTCCTTGCAGGCCCGCGCAGCCGGCGAATTGAATCAATGGACGGGATCGGCAGCGCGTTGGTCGGCTGCGGCGCCGGGTCGTGTGAATGTCATCGGCGAGCATACTGACTACAACGGCGGCTGGGTGTTGCCTATGGCCATAGATCGTTACACCGTCTTGGTCGCTGCACCGGGATTGCAAGCGGATGCCATTCGGGTTCGGAGCCTGTCATTGGGTGAGCAAAGTGCCCTGTCCCTGTCGCGCCTCTCGGATCTGAGTGACGACAAGTGGATGCGATATCTTCAGGGTGTCTTGGCGGAGTACGCTCACCGGGAGGTCGTATGCCCGCCGTTGGATATTGTGGTCGCCTCGAGCGTCCCAGTCGGCGGCGGATTATCGAGCAGCGCCGCACTAGCGTTAGCGATGGCCCACTTGATCGAGGCGGTGACAGAGACCACGTGGTCTCCGTCAGAGCGCATCCGGGCGGCGGTCTCTGCAGAGCGTGACGGCGCAGGCGTGCCCTGCGGTATGATGGATCAGACGGTGGTGGAGCAGGGACAGCAGGGCAGTGTGTTGTTGCTGGACTGTGCTGAAGACCTCATCTCATCCATCATTCCGTGCGACAACCCGCAAATCGCCTGGCTGGTCATACACTCTGGCGTCGCGCATGAATTGGCAGACGGCGCTTACGCGCAGCGTCGCACGGAATGTCGAATGATCTGCAAGGCTCTACGGGTGGACAGTTTGCGTGACGTGACACCCGAGATGATCGCAAGCTTAACCCCTGATTTGCCGACCGAATCACCGACGCCTTCACCGGCACTATCACCGAGACCATTTTCTTCACAAGGCCCGCTTGACGAGGTGCTGCGTCGGCGCGCGCGACACGTGGTGACGGAGAATCAGCGCGTTTTGGCCGCGACGGAGGCTCTGAAAACTGCCAATTGGCCGATATTAGGGCAGCTATTATTCGAGAGCCATCAGTCTCTGCGAGATGACTACCAGGTGTCTTGTGAGGAGTTGGATCTATTGGTTGAGCTCGCACAGGGACACGACGCGGTGTTCGGGGCGAGAATGACCGGCGGTGGTTTTGGCGGCTGTATCGTTGCGTTGGTCAATAGGGAGGCGCTGTCGTCTGTGGCAACATCAATTAGTCAGGGGTTCGCCCAACAGGTCGGACTGTCGCCGCGGTGTTATCAAGTGAACCCGTCAGCGGGTGCTGGTGTGTGGGCGGTGTCGTCATGACCGCGTCATCGGCAGACTCGCCGCATCGGCGCAAAAATGCCTTGACCGGCGAGTGGGTCACGGTGTCGCCTCAGCGGACAAAACGGCCTTGGCAGGGGGATGAGGCCGCGGAAAGTGAGGTAACTGGCGTCACCTATGATCCTGACTGCTATCTGTGCCCGGGCAACACCCGAGCTAACGGTCTCGTCAACCCCGATTATTCAGGACCCTGGGCATTCGATAACGATTTTCCAGCCTTGTTTAATGAGATTGGTCCTAATGAGACTGGCCGTAATGAGAGGGGTCCCGATGAGGCGAGCCTCGACGAGACTCGGCCCGCTGATGCTCTCTCGGATGCTGCCGCTGAAGGGCAGAGGGCCGCCACTGCGGCGGACAGTCTGTTCTGCAGCGAGCCCGTGTCGGGCCGCTGCAGAGTCTTGTGTTATAGCCCAGATCACAGCAAAACCCTCACAAAAATGACCGAAGGCGAATTGTCAGCAGTGGTTCAGCTCTGGTCAGACGAAGTGCGGCAGCTGCGCAAACAGTATCGGTGGGTGCAGGTGTCTGAGAATAAGGGTGCCATGATGGGATGCTCAAACCCGCATCCCCATGGACAAATTTGGGCGGTGAATAGTCTGCCGACCGAGGCGGTTAAAGAATCGACGATGCAGGCGGCTTGGTTTGAGGCGCAAGGTAGCGTGCTACTGGATCAGTATCGGGCCGACGAGGAGCGTAGCGGGGAGCGGATGGTGGTGGCGACGGAGCACTGGAATGCGGTGGTGCCTTACTGGGCCACCTGGCCTTATGAGACGCTGTTATTACCCAGGCGTCATATTGATCATCTCGATGGGCTGATGGATGAAGAGCAAGTCGACTTGGCGTGTCTATTGAAATCATTACTCGGCGCCTATGACCGGCTCTTTGCGACGGCTTGTCCCTATACTATGGGCTGGCATGGGACTCCCGGTGCGGAGTCGTTACCCGATTGGCAATTGCACGCGCATATCTACCCACCCTTGTTGCGTTCCGCGACAATCCGTAAACATATGGTGGGATACGAAATGCTCAGTGAGGCGCAGCGTGATCTGACGCCTGAGGTTGCCGCCGAACAATTGCGCCAGGCGATATCGACGGCGAATTGATGGCGTTTTGGAGGGTAAAGTGAAAGTACTTGTGACAGGCGGTGCCGGTTATATCGGCAGCATTACGGCAGAAGTTTTGCTGGCAGACGGCCACGAGGTCGTCGTCTTCGACAATCTGTCCCAAGGGCATCGTGCCGCAGTGCCGACTGATGCGGTATGGGTGCAGGGAGATCTGTCAGAGCCCTCGGCGATTCGACAGGCCATGATGGCGCATCGGCCCGAGGCGGTGATGCACTTTGCCGCCAAATCGCTGGTGGGTGATTCGATGGTGCGCCCCTTTGCCTATCTGCGGGATAACGTTGTCGAGGGGCTCAACTTGATTGAGGCCTGTGTCGACAGTGGGGTACAGCGTTTTATTTTATCGTCTACTGCCAATCTGTTCGGAGCACCCGGCAACGCGACGGTTGATGAGCAAACCCCGATTGAGCCGGGAAGCCCCTACGGCGAGTCGAAGTGGACCTTGGAGCGAGCACTCGATTGGGTGTCGCAAACACATGGCATGCGCTACGCGATTTTGCGTTACTTCAATGCAGCCGGCGCCAGTGCGCAGCGTGGCGAGCACCACCTGCCCGAAACGCACCTGATCCCGCTGGTGCTTCAGGTCGCAGCAGGCCAACGGGACTGCATGACGGTGTTTGGCGACGACTACGACACACCCGATGGCACCTGTATTCGCGACTATATTCACGTCTTGGATCTGGCGGCGGCCCACCTATTGGCGTTGGGTGCCATTGAGACCGATAACTGTACTTACCACCTTGGGAACGGCGGTGGGTTCAGTGTCCGGCAGGTGATTGAGACGGCGCGGACCGTGACGGGACGGCGCATTCCCGAGGCAATCGGCCAGCGTCGCCCGGGCGATCCCCCTCGATTGGTTGCCAATAGCGATAAAATTCGGCGCGAGCTGGGGTGGCAGCCGCAATTTGGTGAGCTGGAACAGATCGTCAGCAGTGCCTGGCAGTGGCATCAAGCCTTTCCCACTGGCTACTCGGAATGAGCGTCCCCAGTCTGAGGTGATAGGCCGTGCTAAGGGGGTAGCCACTAATTCCATCGCGCCTCGCCGAGCGCACCGAGTCGGGTAGCGGATCGGCGGCGCTGGGGTGGCTCGCATCAATGCTGATGGGAGGAGATCCCCCACCGCACTCTAAAAGTGTGAGCAGCCATCTGGGATTTACGATAATCTGCCGATCCTCGCGAATGCGCTGTCGCTGAGACCCGATGCCCATCATGGTGGGCTGAGAGTCGACAGCCAGGCGCCAAGCAACCAGAATCCAATAGAGACAGAGAGAGTTCCCCTTATGTCCGCTACAGACAGTCTATTTGCATCCTTCGCACTGAAGTCCCTACACACAGACAATCGCATTGTGATGGCGCCCATGACACGGGGCATGTCGCCCGACAATACCCCCAGTGATGCCTCTGTCGACTATTATCGACGCCGCGCAGCGGGCGGTGTTGGGCTGATTATTACCGAGGGCACTTGTCCCAATCACATTGCCGCGAGTGGTTACGAAAATGTGCCTTACTTTCACGGTGACGACCGTCTTGCTGGCTGGAAAAAAGTGGTCGATGCGGTCCATGCAGAAGGTGGAAAAATAGCGCCACAATTATGGCATTGCGGTGGTATGCGCAAGCGCGGCACGCTGCCCGAAGGCGATGTCGATGGGTATACGCCGTCTGGCATGAATGTGCCAGGCAAAGTCGCTCGGCACATCATGACGCAGCAGGATATAGATGATGTGGTGCGCAGCTTTGCGGAGGGTGCGCGGGATGCCCAAAAGCTGGGCTTTGATGCCGTCGAAATTCACGGTGCACACGGCTATTTGCTCGATCAGTTTTTTTGGGAGGGGACGAATCAGCGGACCGATCACTATGGCGGTTCAATGCTGGCTCGCGGCCGTTTTATCGTCGAAATTATTGAGGCATGCCGGGCAGAGGTGGGCCCTGATTTTCCGATTTTGCTGCGCTGGTCGCAATGGAAGCAACAAGATTTCGAAGCGCGTCTCGCACCCACACCACAGCTGTTGGAAGCCTTTCTTCAGCCCTTGATCGAGGCGGGCGTGGATGCCTTCCATTGCAGTCAGCGTCGCTTTTGGGAGCCAGAGTTTGACGGCAGCGACCTGAATCTAGCCGGGTGGGTGAAGAAGATCACTGGGAAGCCGACCATTACCGTCGGCAGCATTAGTCTCGATCAAGATTTTATTTCTCAACCTGCTGAAGGCGATGGCGCGTCCAGTGAGCCGGCATCCATAGATCGTTTGCTCGAAATGCTCGATCGAGGCGATTTCGATTTGGTCGCTGTGGGCCGTGCGTTGATTGCGAATCCAAACTGGCCAAAGGTCGTGCGCTCAGGCGACACCTCGGGCCTCAGTGCTTACAGCAAGGATATGCTGGCATCGCTGGACTGACTCACTCTATACTCTCACCTGCCTGAGTGTCAGTCAGGTGATGTCTGGGCCGGCCGCTGGGTAAAGGGGTCGGTATGTTCATTACAGTGCGGACCACTACCCCCAGTTTCTCGTTCCCAGGAGACCCATCATGAAGACCCCCTTTGCGTCTATTTTCGCTCGAAATGTCTTGGTTGGAGCCATCGCCACTACCGTGGTGGGGGCAATGATCTCGGCCCCTATTGTTCATGCCCAAGAAACTTCCGCTATTGTGCGCGGCGCGGTCAGCACCAGTAGCGGAGAACCGCTGGCGGGTGCCACTGTCATGGTGACGAGTAACACAACCGGTGTGACCAAAACCGTGACCACAGACGCGGGTGGATTTTATTCAGTCAGGGGCCTGCCTGCGGGTGTGGCCTATGACATCACCGTCGATGCCAATGGTTGGCAAAAAGCGTCGACGGCGTCGCTGTCGTTGGCAGTAGGCCAGTCAGAAGTCATGAACTATCGCCTCGACGCAGAGGAAGAAGTGATCGTTGTCGGCACGCGAGTTGCCATGGATACCGCAGTCGGTCCCAGTGCCGTCTTCAATCTGGCATCGTTGCAAGATTCCCCCTCAGTGAATCGTAATATCACTGACGTGATCCAGCAGGACCCGCGTCTCTATGTCGATCAGTCTGGCGGTAACGACGCGGTGCAATGTAATGGCGCAAATCCGCGCTATAACAGCCTGACCGTTGACGGCGTTCGTCTTAATGATGGGTTTGGTCTCAATAGCAATGGTTACCCAACACAGCGTATGCCGTTTCCCTATGACGCCATTTCCAGTGTTGCGGTGGAATTAGCGCCGATGGATGTCGTTTACGGCGGCTTCTCAGCCTGTAACA
>JABJAS010000167.1 GCA_018666055.1 Halieaceae bacterium
CTCGAGGAGGTGCACTCGGGGGTCGAGGTCCAATTGTTGGGAATGACCTCCCGCGGCGACCAATTACTGGATCAGCCGTTATTTAAAGTGGGTGGCAAGGGGCTGTTTGTCAAAGAACTCGAAACAGCGCTGCTCGACGGTCGTGCGGATATCGCTGTGCACTCAATGAAAGATGTGCCCATGGTCATGCCAGATGAACTCACACTCGGCGTGATTTGTGAGCGAGAGGATCCTCGCGATGCGCTTGTCGGTGTTTCTTGTTTTGAAGATCTACCCCAAGGAGGCCGGTTGGGTACCTCAAGTCTTCGTCGTAGCTGCCAAATTAACCGCCATCGACCTGATTTGGAAATCGGGTTCCTGCGCGGCAATGTGAATACGCGGCTTGCCAAGTTAGAGGCAGGTGAGTTCGATGCCATCATGCTTGCCTGTGCAGGCCTGATTAGGCTCGGATTTGAGGCGCGTATTGGTAGCGCGATTGAGCCTGAACTCTCTCTCCCCGCTGCAGGGCAGGGCGCTGTCGGCATAGAATTTAGAGCCTCGGATGAACGCATTAGAAACTTGCTGGCACCGTTACATCATGTGCCCACGGCCACTCGAGTGTTGGCCGAGCGAGCGGTAGTCCGCAGACTGGATGGAGGGTGTGATGTGCCCATCGCCGCTTACGCAGAATTAGAGGGCGATACCCTGTGGTTGCGGGCACGAGTGGGCGCAACGGATGGCACAACCCTATTGGAGGCAGAGGCGCGGGGCAATGATCCAGAAGCGCTGGGACAGGGCGTTGCCGATATGCTCTTGGCTCAGGGTGCTGAGGATCTGATTCGCGCTGCGAGGGGATGACGACAGTCGTACTGACGCGGCCCGAGGCGCACAGCCAGAGGCTAGCGCGAGCACTGTCACTGCAAGGTTTCGAGTCGTTGGTCATGCCACTCATGACCGTGCAGCCTATCGCAGTCAGTGAGCGCTCGCCGGTACCTGACCTGACCGACGGGGCCGTGTGTATCTTCATCAGTGCTAACGCGGTCCAGCACGGGCTCCCTCACATTGCGAGTGCGATAGCACAACGAGACAGTACGGTGTTGATCGCTGTCGGGCAGCAGACGCAATCAGCATTACAAGCAGCCGGCTTCGCAGCCATGATCCCCGACCAAGCCGATACCGAGGGACTATTGGCTTTGCCAGCACTGTCTGCAGGCGCGTTGGAGCAGGCCCTGATCGTGAAAGGAGAGGGCGGACGGGCGTTATTGGCGAGTGAGTTGAGAAGGCGAGGTGTCGTGGTCACTGAATGGTCCTGCTACCGCCGTTGCTGGCCTTCGGTTGACTTAAGCCCGCTATCAGACGCTGGGCGACAATGGGTATTTCAAGCCAGCAGCGGAGAGATTTTGTCGCGTTTGGTGTCGTTAATCAGCGAGGCGTCTCGATTAGATCTCTTACAACATCCCGTGATCGTGCCCTCCAAACGCATTGCAACATTGGCCACGGAACTGGGTTGGCAGACCGTTCTATGTTCGGATAATGCCAGCGATGAAGCCGTGATAACGACATTGCATCAACAACTGACGCACGAGACGAGCCCATGACGGAAAAGCCAGTCGATTCACCCCCGCTAACCCCTCAGCCTTCGGCGAAGACCGCGTCAGGCGCTAGTGGGGGTCTGGTAACTTTGTTGATAACCGCAATGCTGTTGGCTGCACTGGGCGCTGTGATGTATGTGTTTGGCTGGCCTTGGCTCAACGATCAATGGCAGCGTCTGGCGCGCATCGAACAAGAGGTCGCAGACATCTCTCTGCAGGAGCAGCAAGCCGCTGACAGGCAGGGCCAGCTGCTTGAGAGGATCGAGGGCGACGTGCAAACCGCAATGGCGGCGGGACGGCAAGAGTGGGAGCGCAAACTCACCACCAGCGAAACGCGGCAGCGCGTCGAGCACGCTGCTTCCGAGCGTCAGTTCGCCGATCGAATGGGACGCTTAGAAGGCCAGATCGACCGTTTATTGGAGGTCGATAGGCGGGCATGGTTAGGTCAGGAGGCGATTTTTCTGATCCGCTTAGCAGCTCAACGGTTGCTGATTGCACGGGATGTGGCCGCGGCCATCAATTTACTCACACAGGCCGACGCATTATTGCGCGATACCGGTGAGCCAACATTAGAGGGGGTTCGTGCCGATATTGCGCGAGATCGCGCCGCGCTGGCGGCCCTACCCAAGGTCGATCAAGTGGGATTGTATGCGCGGCTATCGGGTTTGATTGATCAAGCCGATCAGTTACAGCTTGCCTATGAGATACCGATGGCCGGCGA
>JABJAS010000168.1 GCA_018666055.1 Halieaceae bacterium
AATGACATGACGGTTGCGCAACAGGAAATTTTTGGGCCCGTCTTGGTCATGATCCCCTACGACACCGAAGAAGAAGCGATTCAGATCGCGAACGATACGCCTTACGGCCTGGCTGGTTATGTACAAAGCGGCGACCTCGATCACGCACGGGCAGTCGCTACGCGCATTCGGGCGGGTAACGTTCACATCAACGGTGCCTCAGGCGGTTTTGATGTGCCTTTTGGCGGCTATAAACAATCAGGTAACGGCCGTGAGTGGGGTGCACACGGGTTCACTGATTACCTCGAAATAAAAGCGATCGAAGGATACGACGCGGCCTAAGTGCCGATCGGTTTGAGCGTTCATCACTGATGAGAGTGATCCTGGCGATTGACCAAGGTACCACCGGGACCACTGTCGCGGTGATGAACGTCCGCGGCAAGCTGTTGGGGTCAGTGAATACTGAGTTTCCGCAGATCTATCCGAAACCCGGTTGGGTCGAGCACGATCCCGCGGTCATTTGGCAAACAGTGCTCAAAGGGATTCGGTCTGTCCTGCGTCAGGGAATCTGTAAGTCCAGTGATATTGCCTGCATTGGCATTACTAATCAGCGAGAAACGGCTTTGCTTTGGGAACGTCACAGTGGCAAGCCAGTCGGTAATGCGATCGTTTGGCAATGTCGGCGCACTGCGAGTTTTTGCGATGGATTAAGGCGTAAAGGGTTTGAGCCCATGGTGCGCGACCGCACCGGTCTGGTATTGGATCCCTATTTTTCAGCGAGTAAATTCCGTTGGTTATTAAATAGTATTGATGGCGTGCGCGGTCGAGCTCGAAAGGGCGACATCGCGGCGGGGACCATTGATGCTTTTCTGCTCGCAAGACTCACAGGGAACCTCGTGCACGCGACGGATGTGTCCAACGCATCTAGAACCTCGCTGATGAATTTGCAGACCCTAGATTGGGATCCCGAGCTACTCAAGCTGTTCTCGGTGCCCAGATCGATTCTGCCAGACATTGTGCCGACCAGCGGACGACTGGGGCAGACCTTAGGGGTGCCCGGGTTACCCGACGGGATACCAATCACAGGAATGGCCGGCGATCAACAAGCGGCTCTTTTTGGGCAGGCGGGGTTTGAGCGCGGCTCAGCCAAATGTACTTTTGGAACGGGCTCGTTCATCTTAATGAATACCGGCCACGACAAAATGCACAGTGACGCCGGTTTGTTAAGCACTATCGCGTGGCAATTACCCGGGCAAAACGTGCCGGTGTATGCATTGGAGGGCGGTGCATTTGTTTGCGGCGCTGCGGTGCAGTGGTTGCGCGATGAGATGGGTATTATTAAGCGCGCGCCAGACGTTGAGAAACTCGCGGAGCAGGTCGCTGACTCGGGAGGTGTTGAATTTGTGCCGGCGCTGACCGGACTGGGTGCGCCGCATTGGGACCCCGAGGCGAGAGGGGTGATTTCGGGCTTGACTCGCGGTGCGGGTGCTGCGCATCTCGCGCGCGCCACACTTGAAGCGATGGCGTTACAAAACGTCGATATCTTGCGCGCAATGGAGCGTGATTTGGGTCGTAGAATGGGGACTCTCAAAGTGGATGGCGGTGCGGCGGCCAATAACCTACTGATGCAGTTACAGGCGGATTACCTCGGTCGAGAGATCATACGGCCCAAGGTGATTGAGACGACCGTGGCAGGGGCGTGCTTTTTAGCAGGCCTTGGAGCCGGTATTTGGCAGGACACAAGCGCGCTTGAGCGAGTCTGGCAAGCCGATCGGACTTTCCCGGCAAGACTCGGCACCAGTGCGCGCCGGCGTCGTCTGCAGGCGTGGACGCGAGCGGTCAGTCGTGCGCGAAGCGGTGCTTGATCCTGATGGGAGAAGTACTCCGCTTTCAAAAACCACGACGGTCAGATCAGACACTCTGCCGCAATGGTCATCACAAATGGCGCCCGGTAAAGGAAGACCCCTTTGCGGTTTATCGCGGGGAGTTGGTGACGCGATTTCGATGTGAGAAATGCGGTAAAGAAAAGGTCAAGGCAACATAGTCGCTGGCTGATGCCTCTGACCCCTGGAATTAACACCGTAGGGGGATAGAGGCGACTTCATCAGCCCTATAGACTCACAAAAAATTGTTGTACGGATGGAGTAATCGTTATGACGGCCATGATCTACCCAACGACGAACCCCGCGGCTGCAGAGCAGATGATGGTGACACGCGGAGAAGGCCCTTACATTTTTGATCAGCAGGGCAAGCGTTATCTCGAGGGGATGGCAGGCCTCTGGTGCACGGCGCTGGGTTATGGGAACGAAGAAATTATCGACGTC
>JABJAS010000169.1 GCA_018666055.1 Halieaceae bacterium
GCCAGCCTCGCTTCAAACTCATACCAATATGTCGCTATCAACGCACTATAAGGGCATTATTCTCGCCGGTGGATCTGGTACCCGACTGCATCCATTAACGACTACCGTTAGCAAGCAGCTGATGCCGGTCTACGACAAACCTATGATCTACTACCCGCTTGCTACATTGATGCAATCAGGTATTAGGGATGTGCTGATCATTACCACACCGCAAGATCAACTGGCCTATGCCGACCTATTGGGGGATGGCCGCCAGTGGGGCATCAGTATTCAATACACAGTTCAACCCAGCCCGGACGGCTTGGCACAAGCCTTTTTGCTCGGAGAGGACTTTATTGGCGGCGCACCGGTCTGTTTGATTCTGGGCGATAACATTTTTTATGGTGCCGGCCTTACGACTAAGCTGAAGCGCGCTGCGCAACGCCAAAACGCGGCGTCGGTCTTTGCCTACTATGTGAACGACCCAGAGCGCTATGGCGTGGTTGAGTTCGATGCTGAAGGGCGCGCCATTGGGATTGAGGAAAAACCAGACCAGCCGCGCTCACACTATGCCGTCACCGGTTTGTATTTCTATGATAACGACGTTGTCTCGGTCGCCAAGGGGATTCGTCCCTCTGCTCGAGGTGAGCTCGAAATTACCGATATTAATCGTCACTATCTCGCGCAGGGCACGTTACAAGTCGAAGTCATGGGACAAGGCACCGCGTGGCTCGATACCGGCACCCACCAATCATTGCTCGATGCCGGCAACTTCATCCGGGTCATTGAAGAACGGCAAGGCCTGAAGGTCGCTTGCTTAGAGGAAATTGCCTATCGGCTGGGCTACATTGATGCCGAGCAGGTGCTGGCATTGGCCGCACCGCTGACCAAAAGCGGGTACGGCGTCTATTTAGAAAGACTTGTGAGTGAAGGCGAGTTTATCTTCGATGGAGATTGAAGCCACCCCAATAGCGGGCGCTACCCTACTGCGCCCTACCGTCCACGGTGATGCTCGTGGATTTTTTCTTGAGACTTGGCACGCCGATCGCTATGGCGAAGCGGGCATTGATCAGCCATTTGTTCAAGATAATCACAGTCGGTCCTCTCGCGGGATCCTGCGCGGGCTGCATTTCCAAACGACCCAGCCTCAAGGCAAGCTCGTCAGGGTGACCTCGGGTGAAGTCTTTGATGTGATCGTCGATTGCCGCGCCGACTCGGCAAGCTGCGGACAGTGGTATGGCGTGACCCTGACGGCGGAAAACCACGAACAGCTCTGGGTGCCACCCGGCTGTGCTCACGGCTTTTATGTATTGAGCAATAGCGCGGACTTTTTGTACAAGTGCACCGACTACTACCACCCCGACAGCGAAATCACGCTTGCCTGGGATGACCCAACCGTTGGTATCGATTGGCCCATTCTCGACGGGACACTACCGCAAGTGTCAGAGAAGGACTGCCAGGGTCTTCGCTGGGACGCCCTGCCCCTTTTCAGCAATGAAGCGCTGCGTCAGCCGTAACCAACCATTCTACGCAAAACATGAGACATCCAGTCCAGCAGTGACACTGTTTGTGATGCGCTCACTCGTGTTCTTACCGTCATACGCCTGTTGGCAAAAGCGCGATCGACGGCCTGCGCTACTTCGATGGCTTAAACAAAAACACTAGAGCAGTGACCGCCACCAGTCCTCGTTATCGAGATACCAATCAACCGTTTTGCTGAGTCCGGTTTCAAAGGTTTCTTCAGGTACAAAGCCCAGCTCAGCTTCAATTTTTGACGCATCGATCGCATAACGCCAATCGTGGCCAGCGCGATCCGTCACAAATTCGATCAGGCTCTCGCTGGACAAACCCCGCGCCGCCGGCGCCTTAGGAAATCGTTCAGCTAAGGTCTCGTCAGCCGCAAAGCGCTCGTCTAGCACTCGGCACAGCAATCTCACGATATCGAGATTAGCCCATTCATTTTGACCACCGATATTATAGACCTCACCTGGGGTCCCCCCCTGAAGCACAGCCGCAATGCCCCGAGCGTGATCTTCTACGTACAGCCAATCACGAATGTTGGTGCCATCACCATAAATGGGCAGTGCACCACCGTCTAAAATACGCGTCAAACACAGTGGAATTAATTTTTCGGGGAAGTGGTAGGGCCCGTAGTTATTCGAGCAGTTGCTCGTTGTGACCTGCAATCCATAAGTATGGTGATACGCCCGCACCATATGATCACTCCCCGCCTTACTCGCCGAGTAAGGCGAATTCGGCTCGTAGCGGGTGGTCTCGGTAAAAGGTGGGTCGCTGATAGCGAGTGATCCATAGACCTCGTCCGTAGAAACATGATGGAAACGGTGCTCGCAACCCGAGCCCGACAACCAGGCGTTGCGGGCAGCGGCAAGCAGGACGTGGGTCCCCTGAAGATTCGTGCGGATAAATTCGTCTGGGCCCGTGATCGATCGGTCTACATGGCTCTCTGCGGCAAAATGCACGATGGTGTCGGTACGATAGTCGGTCATGACACGCGCCACTAGCGCCGCGTCACAAATATCCCCCTCGACAAATTCAATGCGGCCGCTGCCTTCCAATGGCGCTAAGCTGGCGCGATTCCCGGCATAGGTGAGGGCGTCAAGGACCACCAAAGTGTGTTCTGGATGCGCCTGCGCCCAATGATTCACAAAGTTCACACCGATGAACCCCGCGCCACCTGTCACCAATAAAGACTGTGTCACGATATTAAGACTCCCTCGCCTTGACTGCCCGTAAATTGTCACGCAATGCATCGCGCCAAGGGCGCTGCACCACGCCTAGTTGGTGACACGTTTGTTTTACATTCAGCACACTGTAAGCAGGCCGCTTGGCAGCCGTCGGAAATGCTGAGGTGGTAATGGGATCTACTGTGGCCGGGGTCGTTAACAGCCCGATGGCCGTCGCCTCATCACGAATGGCACAGGCAAATTCATACCAACTGATTTCACCCTTGTCGCTCCAATGGAAAAGACCTGTCGCCTCAGGCTCCTGCGCTAAGCGCCAACAAATATGGGCAAGGCTGGATGCTGACGTAGGAGCGCCCACTTGATCACTGACAACCCCCACCGCACCGCGCTCTCGCATGAGGCGCAACATCGTGAGCATGAAATTCTTGCCTTGGGGGGCATAGACCCAGCTGGCGCGCACCACCGCATGGCTCGCGTCACTGGCAAGCACTGCTTGCTCTCCCTGTAATTTCGTTTCGCCATAAACCCCTAGGGGTGCAGGAGTGTCTGTTGTTGAGTAGGCGGACGTTGCGGCGCCATCAAACACAAAATCAGTCGAAACATGCACGAGGCGAATACCTCGCTCGGCGCAGAGCGCCGCTAATCGTTTCGGCGCTCCAGCGTTAAGCGCCTGCGCACAGTGGAGATCATTCTCTGCCGCATCCACCGCCGTGTAGGCAGCGGCGTTGATTATTATTTGGGGCGATGACCGCTGGAGGCAATCGCGGAGTGCTGCGTCGTCAGTCACATCGCATTGCGCTCGAGTGAGCCCAAGAACGCGCAGTTGCGATGGCGCCGCTGCCACGCAAGCTTGTCCAAGTTGACCGCCCGCGCCCAGCACCAGTGCCAGCGGGTCACTCACAAATGCGCTTCCAACCACTCTGCGAATCGGGCCATCACTGCCTCGGACTCAGGTTCATTAAAAATCTCGTGGTAGAGGTCAGGCCACCAGTCCAGCGTTTTATCTTGAGATCCCAATGCCTGAAAAAAAGCGCGCGATCCATCGGGCATCGCCATGACATCTGCTTCCCCATGGGCAATGTAAACCGGCAAAGTAATGTGCTCCGCACCCGAGATGGCGTCGCTCATCGCACTCAGTAGTTCCATCCCCAAAGCGGCGGTGATTTTGCCGTTATAGACCAAAGGATCGGCAATATAATCGGCCACTACCGCTGGGTCACGACTGATCTGGCTCGCCTCTAAACTCATCATGCCTATTTTGGGCAATACGGCGCGCAATAGCCGGCCCAACCAAAGCGTTACCGGAGATACCACCTCGTCTGCGGCAAAAGCCGGGCCAGAGAACATGGCGCCTCGGTAGGACTGCGCATCTTGAAGCAGTAGGTGCGCGGCAATTAAACCGCCCATGCTGTGCCCAAGTGTGAAAATGGGTATATCCGGATACCAACCGCTGATCGCGTCACGCAACTCGATGAGGGGAACAAGATAATCGCTGAACTGAGTAACATGGGCGCGAGTACCCGGTGACGCACCGTGGCCGATATGATCAGGACCCACGACGGCGATGTTTCTCGCATTAAAATAAGCCGCCAACCGCTCGTACCGCCCCGTATGCTCAGCCAGCCCGTGCATCAACAAAATGCAGGCTTTTGCGTCTTGTACCGGCCAATGACGATACTGAATGCCCGAAGACAAGGATTCCATAGTGTGATCTCCACCTAACTCGAACAGTGCTACCGCTGATGCGCATTCCTACACTATTCAGTGCACCTTACCGTCGCTACGTCACGTCGCCAACCGTCACACAGTGCCTTGTGATCCCGTAATCCTGCTATGCGATAGGCGCCAGCCAGTCGGCATAATCTGCCTGCGCGCCGCGCACTGACTCGAGATAAATACGTTGTAAAGTTTCGGTAATCGGCCCGCGAACCCCGCTACCAATAGTGCGATTGTCCACTTCGCGAATCGGGACAACCTCGGCTGCCGTACCGGTAAAAAAAGCTTCATCTGCGACATAGACTTCATCGCGGGTAATGCGCTTTTCCTTCACGGTAAGACCCTGATCTTCCGCAATACGAATAATACTGTCGCGGGTAATGCCCTCTAAACACGAGGTCAATTCTGGCGTGTACAGCACCCCATTGCGTACCAAGAAAACGTTCTCACCACTGCCCTCAGCGACGTAACCCTCGTTATCTAACAGCAGCGCCTCTTCGAAGCCGGCATCCAAAGCTTCCCTCAACGCGAGAATAGAATTGATATAGTTGCCATTGGCTTTGGCCTTGCACATGGTGATGTTCACATGGTGGCGAGTATAGCTCGACGTTGCGACACGAATACCGCGGTTCATCGCTTCGGGGTCCATATACGAAGGCCATGCCCACGCGGCCACCATGACATGTGTTTTCAAATTATCAGCGCGCAATCCCATCCCTTCCGAACCGAGAAAGCACATCGGACGGATATACGCCTCATCTAACCCATTGGCACGCACCACCTCACGCTGCGCCTCACTCAGCGTCTCTTTGTCAAAGGGCATCTCCATCCGCAGAATGTGAGCAGAGCGAAACAAGCGATCGGTATGCTCCTGCAAACGAAAAATAGCGGCGCCCTGTGAGGTGTTGTACGCACGCACTCCCTCGAAAACACCCAACCCGTAATGGAAGGTGTGAGTCAAAACATGCACCTTCGCTTCCTGCCAGGGAACCATTTCGCCATCGAGCCAAATATGGCCGGTGAGTTGTGAGAGATCCATACTACGTCCTTTACAGAGCCACCAAGGCCCGACTTTATGTTGCTTGAAGACCGGGCAATAATGCCTCTGTCACCCGTTTTACCTGCTCGCGACCCGCCACATGCGCGGCCGCCTCAACCTGTGTGTCCGCACCTTGCAGTGCAAGCCCGTGTAATGCGCTTCGGTACATCAAATAACGGCTCGACAGCACCGCCGCCTGATCCGCGCTCAGGACGCCCACTTGTTCAAGGGTTTCCAATAAACGGATCACATCTGACCACTGCGCCAGCGACGGATGCTCGGACGCATGGGCTAACACGAGGTATTGCACCACAAATTCGATGTCGACAATACCACCTTGATCACGCTTGATATCAAAGTGCTCAATTCCGCGGTTGATCGATGCCTGCTCGGTCAGCATTTTGTGACGCATATCCCGCACGGCTGCTGACAATGCGGGCACCTCCCGCGGCAAAGTCAGTACCTCTCGGCGCAGTTGCTCCAGCGATTCCCTCAGCGAGGGGTCACCCGCGACCGTGCGGCTGCGCACCAAAGCCTGATGCTCCCACGTCCAAGCAGATTCGAGCTGATAACGTCTGAAACCGGTGAGGGTCGTAGCAACCAACCCAGAGTCTCCGTCAGGGCGCAATCGAAGGTCCACCTCGTATAACCTTCCTGAAAACATTTGCGCCGACAGCACATGGGTCACCCGCTGGGCGAGTCGCGTATAAAAACGGCTGTTGTCGATCACTTTAGGACCAGCGGTTTGTCCATCGGCACCATTAAATACAAACACCAAATCAAGATCTGAACCATAACTCAACTCAA
>JABJAS010000170.1 GCA_018666055.1 Halieaceae bacterium
CGCATAACTTTGACAGGACGACCATGAAATCTGAACTGGCTACGCTGATTACTTCAGGGTTACAAAAACTCGTCGCAGCGGGCGTGCTGCCGGTCATGCCCGACGTCGTGCCACAAATTGACCATCCGAAAGATACGGCACATGGCGACCTATCCTGCAATATCGCCATGGTGTTAGCCAAACACGCGAAAATCTCACCGAGAGATCTCGCGACACAACTGATTGCCGCGTTGCCCGATAACACTCTGATTGAGCGCACCGATATTGCAGGGCCTGGATTCATTAATTTTTTTATTAAGGCCAGCCAGCATACCGCTGTCATCGGCACCATCTTGGCAGCCAAGGAGCAATTCGGTCGCTGTGACATCGGCCGCGGGCGGCGAGTGCAGGTGGAATTTGTCTCGGCCAACCCAACAGGACCACTCCATGTTGGCCACGGTAGGGGCGCCGCCATTGGCGATTCCCTCGGACGCCTGCTCAACGCCACGGGATGGTCGGTTCAGCGAGAGTTCTACTACAACGATGCCGGACAGCAGATTAATAACTTGGCGCTGTCAGTTCAGGCCCGAGCCAAAGGCAAAGGGCCCGAGGATCCAGAATGGCCAGTAGACGGGTATCGCGGCGAATATATCGAGGATGTTGCCGTTGCTTATCAAGCGGGCGAAACCGTGCAAGCTGCCGACCGCACCATTACTGCGGATGGCGACCTGAATAACCTTGACGCTATTCAGGCATTTTCCGTTGCCTGCCTGCGTCGTGAACAAGATCAAGACCTGCGCTCGTTTTCGGTCCTGTTCGACCGCTACTTTCTAGAATCTTCGCTTTACGAGTCAGGGGCCGTCGCGACCACCGTGACGGCATTGGAGGGCAATGGTCACACCTATGAGGACCAAGAGGCGCTATGGCTCAAAACGACTGATTTTGGCGACGACAAAGACCGTGTCATGCGTAAACGCGATGGCGGTTATACCTACTTCGTACCCGATGTCGCTTACCATCACGACAAGTGGCAACGCGGCTTTGAACGTGTCATCAATGAGCAAGGTGCCGATCATCACAGCACCATCACTCGTGTTCGCGCCGGGTTACAGGGCCTCGCCGTAGGGATTCCAAAAGGGTGGCCGGAATATGTGCTGCACCAGATGGTCACGGTGATGCGAGATGGCAATGAGGTAAAGTTATCTAAGCGCGCCGGCAGCTATGTGACTCTGCGGGACCTCATCGAGTGGGTTGGGTGCGATGCCACGCGCTTTTTCCTAGTCGCTAGAGCGCCGACATCGCAATTAACATTTGATATCGACTTAGCGCTGGCGCGCAGTAACGAAAATCCGGTTTATTACATTCAGTACGCACACGCACGCTGCGCCAGTCTGCTTCTCAAAGCAAAAGCGTTACTAGGGGAAAAAGGTGCCATCGCCGGACTGCCTTATGTTGACACCCTGACTGAGCCCGAGACCCTAGGATTGATCATCAACCTAGCCCGATTCCCCGATGTGGTTGTCGCTGCCGCTGAACGACTTGAGCCGCATGATGTGGCGAATTATCTTCGCCAAATCGCCGCTGACTTTCACAGCTTCTACAATGCGCACAAGATTCTCGACGCTTCGTCCGATACCGCCCTTGCGAGACTCGCGCTGGTTGCAGCAACCCAGCAAGTCATTGCTAGCGGCCTTGATCTACTGGGTGTCTCGGCGCCTGAGTCAATGTAGCCGTGTCTAAGTCACCACAAAAACCAAAAGCCAAACCCGCTGCAACGCGTCATAACACCGGGCAAAACACACACAACATGCCGCTGACACTCACCAAAGCGCATCTCCATGGTGCGATGGCGGGCGCGCTGGTCGGGGTAATGGCGACGCTCAGCATGAGCCATTGGTTAGCGCAACCAGACCCCACCGAGGTGACAGCGACAATACCGACACCCATTACGGTTGTAGAGCCCGCGCCTCGCTTTGTTTTTGATACGGTGCTGCCAAATGAAGAAGTCGATTTAACGCCTGACATTGAGCCAGCCGAGTTGACCGCTGGTGACACCGATACTCCTGACTACTTGCTGCAAGTAGGCTCGTTTAGGCAGGAAGAAGATGCCGATCGACGGCGGGGTGAACTGGCGTTGCTGGGACTAGAGGCCGCGGTAGAACTCACTAACGGAGACAATGGCCGCTGGTATCGGGTCACTATGGGGCCCTTTGCGAACCGCTCTGAAATAGCGCGTGCCCGCTCAATGGCGGCGCAAGCAAATATGGATACGTTACTTCTGAGACGGGAATCGCCATGAGCGTCACAACACCACAGCGCGTGACTCGACTGCATTACGCGCGCAGTCGGCGAAAACTCGAACTCACGTTTGACGATAATGCAGCATTCGAACTCAGTGCAGAGTACTTGCGTGTGTTTTCTCCCTCAGCAGAAGTGCGAGGCCACGGCGCTGGGCAGGAGGTCTTGCAAACTGGCAAATCATCGGTGGAAATTGTGGCGATTGCACCCGTCGGACACTATGCGGCGCAAATCACGTTTGATGACGGACACGACTCCGGCCTTTACAGCTGGGCCTACCTGCGCGATCTAGCCGAACAGCAGGACCAATATTGGCATCAATACTTGCAACAGCTTGCCGCAGCCGGGAAATCTAGGGATGCTGACTCACAAGTGCTACATTTTCAGCCCTGAACAGACACTCGCTGCTCAGGTACACTGGCCGGTCCGTTAACGGAGTTGCCACAAGCAACATTGAGCACCCGGATATGACAGACGACACCACCAGCACACCTCACGAAGAGGACAACACCACCGACTTTGGATTTAGCCGGGTTAACCGAGGCGATAAAGCCGGCATGGTGCGGGGAGTCTTTGATTCCGTTGCGGGGCGCTATGACCTCATGAACGATCTCATGTCGGGTGGGATTCATCGCATTTGGAAACGATTCACCATTGAACTCAGTGCAGTGCGGCCGGGGCAAACGGTTTTAGATATCGCTGGCGGCACTGGGGATCTGGCGGCCAAATTTTCTCGCCTAGTGGGTTCAGAGGGCCAAGTTATTCTGGCGGACATCAATGCGGCCATGCTAACGGTGGGGCGCGACCGGCTCATCGACAAAGGCGCGACCGGTAATGTCCAAGTCGTCCAAGCCGACGCGCAACACTTACCGTTTGATGACAATAGTATTGACTGCATTACGATTGCTTTTGGTCTGCGTAATGTCACCGACAAAGCCATGGCGATGCGCTCTATGCTGCGCGTCTTGCGGCCCGGCGGCAGGTTATTGGTGTTGGAGTTCTCCAAGCCTACCTCGGCACTACTGGGCAAACTATATGATCAGTATTCGTTTCAAATATTGCCCGCGATGGGTCGACTGATAGCGCAGGATGCAGAGAGCTATCGCTATTTAGCAGAGTCTATCCGCCAGCATCCTGACCAAGAAACGCTGTTGGAGATGATGGAAACGGCAGGATTCGTCAATTGCCGTTACCACAATATGACAGGGGGAGTCGTAGCGCTCCATCAAGGTTTTAAAGCGTGACCCAGCACGACCCTGCGTTATTGAGCGCTGCACTTGCGGGTATCGAACGAGCACTGAACCAGGCCATTGCGTTGTCGCCCACCTCGCATGAGGAACTCGCTGGGCTCGCTGGAACCGTGCTGGGCGTCGAGATCACGACCTTCGATTTGACGGTCTACCTTGAGATCGTCTCTGGCATCGAAACCCGGCTCTTGACCCACTGCGAGCTGCCTACGGCCGCTTTTGTGCGCGGCACGGTGGAGGACTTCGCGTCTCTGGCTTCGTCGAAAGACCCCGCAGCCGTGCTGATTAATAGTGGCATTGAGCTAGAGGGCAATAGCGCCAGCCTCATTACGCTACAGCAGATTATTTCGCGCATGGATATCGATTGGGAAGCGCCGTTAGTCGCCACACTCGGTGACGTCATGGGTCATCAGATCGCAGAAATACTGCGCAACATTTTTCGCTGGGGAGAGAGCGCCCGCGCCAGTTTGCGGCGACAGGTCTCAGAGTTTGTCTTAGAAGAGGCGCGCTTAACCCCACCCAAGGCCGAGCTCGAATATTTTTTTGATGCCGTACAGTCTTTGTCGATGCAGGTCGATCGCGTACAAAATAAAGTCGAAAAATTACGCGCTAAAGTCGAGCAGAAACGGGGGCAGCCATGAGCCGTTTGATTGCACTCTATCGCACGGCAGCACGCTACCGACTCGATGAACTCTTACCCACGACGCAACGACCGAAATTGCTGGTGTTGCTGTTGCGCGTTTTCCCCGTCGCATCGGTCGCCAAGAACACACCCAGAGGCGAGCGGCTACGCCGAGCACTAGAAGATTTGGGTCCCGTCTTTGTGAAGTTCGGCCAATTGCTGTCGACACGCCGAGATTTATTGCCACTCGATATCGCCGATGAACTGGCGTTACTCCAAGATCAGGTTGCCCCCTTCCCCGCCAACGAAGCCATTCAACGTATCGAGCACGCACTGGGTAAACCCATTGCTGAGTGCTTCGCCGAATTTGATGCGAATCCGCTGGCCGCTGCCTCAGTGGCACAAGTCCATGGTGCGCGTCTCCCAGACGGTGCCGATGTTGTCGTGAAGGTCTTGCGGCCCGGTATTGAACTGACCATTGCTCAGGACCTTAAAATTCTCCACCACGTCGCGACACTACTGGCTCGCTGGTCCCGTAATGGCCGGCGGCTTAGACCCGTCGAAGTGGTGGCGGAATATGAGCGAATCATCTACGGCGAGCTTGATCTGCAACGTGAGGCCGCTAATGCCTCGCAGTTAAAACGTCATTTTCAAGCCGGTGATCTGGTCTATGTTCCCGCCATTCACTGGCCATTAACCACTCAGCAGGTCATGGTCAGCGAAAGAATTTATGGCGTCCCGATCAGTGATATCGATGCGTTGCGCGCGAAACAGGTTGATGTGAAGTTACTGGCAGAGCGTGGGGTAGAGATTTTTTTCACTCAAGTATTTCGCGACAGTTTTTTTCACGCTGATATGCATCCCGGCAATATCTTCGTTGACTGCACACATCCGGAAGATCCTCGTTATATTGCGGTGGACTGTGCGATCGTCGGTCAACTCGATGACCAAGATCTGTATTACCTCGCACGTAACTTGCTCGCTATTTTTCAGCAAGATTATCGGCTTTGCGCCAAGCTTCACATCGAGTGTGGTTGGATCTCCGCCGATACCCCGGTCGCCGAATTTGAGTCCGCCATGCGCACACTGTGTGAGCCAGTATTTGAACGTCCCCTGTCAGAGATTTCATTCGGCCATATGGTGGTGAACTTATTTCGCACCGCGGGACAGTTTGATATGCAGGTACAGCCACAGCTTGTGCTCCTACAAAAGACCCTGCTCAATATCGAGGGGCTGGGCAGACAGCTCTATCCAGCATTAAATTTGTGGGACACCGCCAAGCCGTTCCTCGAGCAGTGGGTCTCAGAACGTTATTCGCTGCAGACGGTGAGCAAGCGTTTGCAGGAGGATGCACCGGCGCTGCTAGAGTCTTTACCGCTATTACCCGACCTAGTGTTACAACAATTACGGCAGCCTAAAAAGGCACCTGTACCGGTCGCGTCGACGCCACAGTGGGTATTGCCCTTAACTGGGCTGGGCGCATTGGCACTCGGTTTTGGCATTGCCCAGTCGATCGCGGGACTAGGCTGGCTGGTTCTCGGTAGTGGCTGCCTGCTTTGCGCAATCGTTTTGCGACATCGGTAACCCTTTCAGACCTCTGGCATACTACTCACATGACAGCATTTGACGCTCAGACCCCAACAACGATGATCCCTCGATGGAACGAGCAGGGGCTTATTCCTGCCGTGGCACAAGATCATGAAACGGGAGAAGTCCTGATGGTTGCTTGGATGAATGCAGAGTCATTGGCGTTGACACTGTCGCGACGGCAAGCAATTTACTGGTCACGATCCCGGCAAGCCTTATGGCGCAAAGGAGAGACCTCTGGCAGCACTCAGGAACTCATCGATATCAAGCTAGACTGTGATGGCGATACACTCTTGCTGCAGGTGCAGCAAAATGGGACGGGCGCTTGCCATACAGGACGCCGAACCTGTTTTTTTTACTCGTGCGTCGACGATACGTGGCAATTAACTGAGGACCGCTGAATGACTGACGTACTCACCGCCCTAGACAAAGTCCTTTTAGCGCGAAAAACCGCAGCGGCAGATAGTTCCTATGTCGCGGCTTTGCATGCACAAGGTTTGAATAAGATTTGTGAGAAAGTCGGCGAGGAAGCGATTGAAGTGATCCTCGCGGCAAAAGACATGGCGCAAGGAGGCGAACAAGCGGCGCTGATCGATGAAGTGGCGGACCTTTGGTTTCACACACTCGTCATGCTCTCGCACCTCGATGCAGATCACACAGCCGTACTAGAGGTACTGGATAAACGAATGGGGCTATCAGGGCTCACGGAAAAAGCCTCTCGTAACAGCAATAATGACGCCTCAAACGAGGCATAAACACAGGGAGAAACACTATGGGTCTTGGCGGAATCAGTATTTGGCAACTGCTTATCATCCTTGCAATCGTTGTGATGCTCTTCGGGACATCAAGATTGCGCAATATTGGGGGCGATTTGGGTAACGCGATCAAAGGCTTTCGAGACAGTATGAAGCAAGATAAGCCCGAGTCGGAAACGGTCAGCGCCTCGGTTGAGCGCGAGGAAAGTCCTACGGAGTCGGCTGGCTCGACTGCCGCACGCGAGGAAAGCCATCACGATAAGCCGCCCGCGTAATCAGGGCGCCCGGCCGTGTTTGATATTGGCTTTGCTGAGCTCTTGTTGATTGGGGTGGTCGGGCTTTTGGTCATCGGCCCCGAACAACTCCCAGGCGCAGTGAGAACCACGCTGGCCTGGGTTAACCGTTTTCGGCGCAGCTTTGACCAGATTAGAACCGAGGTACGGCGTGAGCTGCACAATGACGAAATTTTGCAAAATCTCAAAACAGAGTCACAAGCGCTAGAGCAGCAAATCAGAGCAGAATCGTCCTCCGTTGAACAAGAGGTGCGCTCTCTGACGCAACTTGCGACGGGTACCACCGATCATCAGGACTCGATTACCTCCCCTACTGACAAGCCAGGTCAGCCAGTCGACAACAGCAAAAATAACCCCGGCAGCGCATGAACAACGACGCTGACCAAGATCCTCCCATGTCGCTCATTGCACACCTGACTGAGTTGCGTGACCGCTTATTGCGCGCCGTTCTGGCCATCGTCGTTGGGTTTATCGTGCTATTCCCTTTCGCCAACGAAATTTATGGTTTTGTCTCGGCACCGCTAAGAGCCCTGATGCCCGCGGGTTCGACCATGATCGCCACCGGAGTGGCATCGCCCTTTCTCACCCCCTTTAAGCTCAGCCTAGTGTTGGCGATTTTTCTCGCTATTCCGGTCATTCTTTTTCAGATTTGGGGTTTTATCGCGCCGGGGCTGTATCAAAAAGAAAAGCGCATCGCGGTTCCGCTGTTAGCATCCAGCGTACTGCTATTCTATGCGGGAGCAGCCTTTGCTTACTTTGTCGTTTTCCCCCTAATCTTTGCCTTTTTCACCAGTGTCGGTCCCGACAGTGTCCAAGTGATGACCGACATCAACAGCTACTTAGATTTCGTATTAAAACTGTTTCTGGCATTTGGCATTGCTTTCGAGATGCCTATTGTGGCGGTGGTCTTAATCTGGACAGGCACAACGACCGCTGATTCGCTGGCCGCCAAACGGCCTTACTTGATTTTGGGGTGTTTTGTATTCGGGATGTTACTCACCCCACCTGACGTCATTTCACAATCACTGCTGGCTATTCCAATGTGGTTACTCTTTGAATTAGGCGTATTTTTCGGCCGGCTATTGGAGACAAAGCCCGACCCCACTCAGAGCGATCAATAATTGCTCCCGGAGGAAAGATGAGACAGTTTATTTTTGCCTGTTTGTTGACGGTGATCAGCGCACTCATTGCGACCCCAATTAACGCCCAAGAAGCCGGTAAAGGGGTCATGGCGGCCAACGTCAAAATCAAGCAACACAACGGGCTCACTGCCGCGGAACTGATTGAGCGCACCAAGGAATTAAATCAAGCGTTCGAAACGAACCTGTTGGCCGGTTTTGAGCCAGGCAAGGCGCAAACCCCTCAACAAGCACTGTTTGCCCTGCATAACGCTTTTCGGCAAGGAGACCCATCGTCCGCGGCACTGTATCTTGACCTGCGCTATCTACCGTCAGACATTGCAGAAATTGATCCCATCTCACTGGCGCGCGGATTACTCTTTATTTTTGCGCAACAAAACGTACTCGACCTGAGCTTGGTGAGTGACGACCCTTTAGGCAATCAAGAAGATGGGCTACCAGATGATCTCGAGCAGGCGGGCACCGTCACGCTGAGCGAAGAAGTCATTCCTATTTATCTACAGCGCCTGCAAGAGTCAGATGGCACGCATGCTTGGAAAATTGCCAATGCCTCCGTTATTCGAATTCCTGATATGTGGGATGAGCTCGGTTACAGCGATCTAGCCGTCTGGCTTTCGCAGGCATTACCCGAGTTTTATATCTTGAGTATGGGTAATTGGCAGTTTGCGACACTGCTGTTTACGTTAATCGCCGGTTGGTTTGCAACCGGCTGGATCAGCCAAATCGCCAGACGCCTGATGCACCGCATCAATAACCCATGGGGGCATGCGTTACAGCGCTTTTTGCAAACGCCCCTGCGACTGATGTTGTATGTGCTACTGATTCGCATCGTCATCGCTCAGCTCGGCCTATCAGTGATGGCTCGCGCGTACCTGCAATCCTCACCACTGGAATATATCGTCGCGGTTATCCTCGCCTTCGGCTTACTGAACCTTTACCGAGATTATAAAATTCGGCAGCTCGAATTACTGGGCGAGATCGAATATGTCGCACTCATCAAACCCGTGATTGTCATAGTTCGCATCATTGTTGCCACGACTGCCGCACTGATGTGGGCTGATCAAGCAGGCTTTAATGTATCAACCTTGATTACCGGGCTAGGCGTCGGTTCTATCGCCATCGCACTCGCGGCACAAAAAACATTAGAAAACGTGATCGGCGCTATCACGCTGTACACCGCAAGGCCTATTCGGCCTGGCGACTGGTGCCGCTTTGGCCAGACAAAAGGGATGGTCGAAGAGATCGGTCTGCGATCGGTGACCTTGCGAACAAAGGATCGGACCTTGGTAACCGTCCCTAACTCTATGTTCTCGTCTGCAGACATTGAGAATTTCTCAGTACGCGACCGAATCCGGTTTTTTAAACTACTCGAGCTACAGATGCCGACACCCGATCAACTTCGCGCCATTTTGGGCGAGTTCCGGGCACTATTTGCCGCGCACCCCATGGTGAAGCAAGATTCCATCAGTATTCGATTGTCCGACATCGCCGCTGCAACCGCTGTCATTCGGCTCGATGCAGAGATCACGACTAAAGAATACCAGGAGTATCTCGCTGTCGCGGAAGACCTCAACCTCCGCATTATCGAAATTGTGCATCACAACGGCGCCATCTTTTCTGGGCCTGGACAGGTGTTACAACTGCGTGATTTTCAACAGGCCTCGCTGGATAAGCTGGCAGAGGTCGATGCGAAACTGGAAGTCTGGCGTCAGGGTGAGGGCTTACCGTTTCCAGATTTATCAGACAATGAAAAACAACGATTGAAAAATACGCTCACCTACCCTGACAAGAGCTGAGAATGCTGTCTGATTGGCAACGCTGACTTGCCCACGTCTCCCCCAACAGTGAGTCGCGGCAACTGATCGCAATCTTTCTTGTCAGATCGACAACTGCCAAGGAAACCCGAGCCGCGCCTGAGCGTTACGCAAAGCGGAATCACCGTCATCAAACCACGAATGGCCGAGCGGCAGCCCGCTAAGCTGAAATAACTAATAAGAAGCGGATTCAGCCCAATCAGGTGCTTATTGTCAGCCAGCACCATAAAACGGTGATCACAGGAAGCGATGCCAAGGGTAGCCACACCAAAGGCAGTACCAATCCATATTGATACTGAACGATCTTTTTAATGCCGGTCCGCGTAAACTAGTTCCAGATGAAGAAAAAGCACCCCTCACGCCAGCCCGAAGCGATTAATGTGACTGACAATACAGCGCCCATCAAACAAACAATCGAGCCTGACGACCGGCTTAC
>JABJAS010000171.1 GCA_018666055.1 Halieaceae bacterium
GGCTTAGCGCCACCGCTAAATTGGTTGTCACTGTTGATTTGCCGACACCGCCCTTACCTGAGGCGACGGCGACCACTTGCCGAGAAGACGACACCACCGGAATTCCTTGCATGACTTGACTGCGGAGTATACCCCCTCTGCACGGGTATCCGATCACTGTCTGAGAGCGAAAAGACCTAAAATCCGGTAGACTCCGCGCCATTGTTTACGGGACCGCGATACGCATGAATGCCGGCGCAAGAAAAATACTGGTGACCTCGGCATTACCCTATGCCAATTCCCCCCTGCACCTTGGGCATATGCTTGAACAAACCCAAACCGATATCTGGGTGCGCTTTCAACAATCCCGAGGCCATCACTGTCGTTACGTCTGTGCCGACGACGCGCACGGCACAGCAATTATGCTCTCCGCCGAAGCGGCCGGTAGAACACCCGAGGCCCATATCGCCGCCATCCAAGCACATCACGAGCGAGATTCTGCTGGGTTTCTGATTCAATTTGACCACTATCACTCAACCCACTCGGAAGAAAATCGTCGCTGGTCCGAGACCATCTTTCAGCGCCTCGAATCTGGCGGGCACATTCACCGACGCGAAATCACACAGGCGTTTGATCCAGAGAAGTCATTGTTCCTTGCTGACCGATTTATTAAGGGCATCTGCCCAAAGTGTCGCGCACCGGATCAGTATGGTGACAACTGTGAAGCCTGCGGTGCCACGTACTCTCCCTCTGACCTGATAGACCCCGTCTCTGCACTCTCGGGCGCCACGCCGGTGAACAAGGCGTCGGATCATCTGTTTTTTAAACTGAGCAACTTTGAAACCTTATTGACCACGTGGATTAACAGTGGGCAGCTACAAGCTCCCATTGCCAACAAGTTGCGCGAATGGTTAGACAGCGGACTGCAAGACTGGGATATCAGCCGAGATGCTCCCTACTTTGGCTTCGAGATCCCCGGTTACCCAGACAAATATTTTTACGTCTGGCTCGACGCGCCCATCGGCTATATCGCCAGTCACGAAGTGCTGTGCCAACAACAGGGCGATGATTTCGACGCCTATTGGCTGCCGGGCGGCGATACGGAGCTGTATCACTTTATCGGCAAAGACATTGTCAATTTCCACGGCTTATTCTGGCCCGCAATGCTCGATAGTGCAGGGCTGAGGCAACCCACGGCAGTCTATGCCCATGGTTTCCTGACGGTAAACGGCGTCAAAATGTCGAAAAGCCGAGGCACGTTTATCCTAGCCGAAACCTATTTGGCACACCTCGACCCAGAATATCTCCGCTATTACTTCGCCGCCAAGTTATCGAGTGGCGTCGATGATATCGACCTCAACCTCGATGATTTTGTGCAACGCGTTAATGCTGACCTCATCGGTAAAGTGGTTAATATCGCCAGTCGTTGCGCCGGCTTTTTACGAAAGAAATTCGATAATCAACTCAGCGCCAACTGCAGTGAGCCGGAACTGGTGCAGTCATTTATCGACGCGGGAGATTCAATCGCCGCGCTCTATGAGGCGCGTGAATTCAATCGAGCGATGCGTGAAGTGATCGCGCTCGCTGATCGCGCCAATCAGTACATTGATGACAAAAAACCATGGGTAATGGCCAAGGACGAAGCGCAAGCAAGCGCTGTTCAAGAGGTCTGCTCCGTTGGCATTAATCTGTTCCGCGTACTCGCCACGTACCTCAAGCCCGTGCTGCCCAATATGGCGCAAAAATCCGAGGCTTTTTTGTGCACCTCATTGGACTGGACAGCATTAGAGACGCCGCTCGTCCAGCATCAGCTGGCCCCCTTTGAGCCCTTGTTACAGCGAGTTGACGCAGAAGTAGTCGCCGCCATGGTGGACGCCAGTAAATGAGACGCCTAAAGCACCGCATACTTCCTACCAGTCAGCTGATATATTCCTTATCATTACACGCTTAATGGAACAGCTGTTTACCGCTGGGGGACCACATGCTGGGTGATATCGCGCTACTGCTTGTCGGTGCGGTTTTGGTCAATAATTTTGTCTTAGTACAGTTTCTTGGGCTGTGCCCCTTTATGGGCGTGTCCAACAAACTGGAGACGGCCATGGGTATGTCGGTTGCGACGACCTTCGTTCTGACCCTGGCGTCAGTCTGCAGCTACCTCACTTATAACTACCTGCTGATTCCGCTGGAACTCGAATACCTGCGCACCATCAGTTTTATTCTGGTGATCGCAGTCGTCGTGCAATTCACAGAAATGGTCGTTCGGAAAACCAGCCCACTCTTACATCGTGTCTTGGGCGTATTTTTGCCCCTGATCACCACCAACTGCGCCGTTTTAGGTGTCGCCCTCCTCAACATTAACCAAGCACACAATTTTATCGAATCATTGTTTTATGGCTTAGGTGCAGCACTGGGCTTTTCGCTTGCCCTGATTTTGTTTGCTGCGATGCGTGAACGCCTCGCTGTCGCAGACGTCCCTGAACCATTTCAAGGTGCCGCCATTGGCATGATCACAGCAGGCCTCGCCTCACTGGCCTTCATGGGTTTCGCTGGACTCATCTGATGCTATCCGCGCTCACAGAACAGCCACTGTTGATCGCATTACTCGCGCTCCTCAGTCTGGGCGCCATCTTCGGCGCCTTGCTCGGATTCGCTGCGGTGCGTTTTCGTGTGGAAGGCAATCCCATTAGCGAACAAATTAACGCCCTGCTGCCGCAAACCCAGTGCGGTCAGTGTGGTTACCCTGGATGCCGGCCTTACTCCGAAGCCATTACTGCGGGCGATGCCATTAATAAGTGTCCACCCGGTGGCGAGGAAACCATTCAGGCGCTCGCTGATCTACTCGATGTTGAGCCACAGCCGTTAGACGCCGAGCACGGCACCGAGAAGGCGCCTGTGGTTGCGTGGATTCGTGAAGCGGAGTGTATCGGTTGCACCAAGTGTATTCAGGCTTGTCCGGTCGACGCGATCCTTGGCGCCGCAAAAGTGATGCATACGGTCATTGCAGACGAGTGCACCGGCTGCGACCTCTGCTTAGACCCTTGTCCCGTTGACTGTATTGATTTGATTCCGCGCAAGGAGGGCATCGCGTTTTGGCATTGGAATTTACCTACAGAAGAGGCAATGCCTGCCAACATCATCGCCAGTGATACCCGTTCTAGAGACGCGGCATGAGAGAGATTCACGACATTCACGGGGGTATCCACCCGCCAGAACGAAAGTCGCTGTCGCGACCCGGCGAACTGCGCGATGCGCCCCTCCCGACTCGCTTGATATTGCCACTGCGACAGCATTTAGGGGTTCCTGCCAAAGCCATCGTCGAGGTGGGTGACACCGTTTTAGGGGGACAAGTACTCGCGCAGGCACAAGGCGTCATGAGCGTGCCAGTGCACGCCCCCACCTCGGGGACGATTAGCGCCATTGAACCGCGTCCCATTGCGCATGCGTCGGGGCTCGAAGACACCTGTATTGTCCTCGAGACCGATGGCGCAGATCAGTCGATCCGGTGCGAAGGTATCCCCGAGTGGCAAACCGTCGCGCCCTCGCTATTGGTCGAGCGCATTCGTGAGGCGGGCATTGCCGGCATGGGCGGCGCGGGGTTCCCAACCGCGGTTAAACTCAATCCAGGCGCTGCCAAACCCATCGACACACTGATGATTAATGGCACAGAGTGCGAGCCCTACATCACTGCTGACGATACCTTGATGCAGTGTCAGGCTGACGCGCTGGTGGAAGGCGCCGCGATTCTTGCCTATGTGGTGGGTGCCGAGCGTGTTGTCATTGGCATTGAAGACAACAAACCAGCGGCGATCTCCCGCGTGACGGAGGCGGTACGCCATACCAGTGCCGACATTGAGGTGGCGAGCTTCCCGACCAAGTATCCCTCAGGCGGCGAAAAGCAATTTATCGAAATCCTCACCGGCCAGCAGGTGCCCTCGGGGGGCATTCCGGCGGACATTGGTTTGGTGTGCGTGAATCCTGGCACTGCGGTGGCCGCCAAAGAAGCGATTGTTGATGGCAAACCCCTAACACACCGGATTGTCACACTGACGGGCGAGGCGCTTGGGAAACCGGGTAATGTGATGGCCTGCATTGGCACACCCATTGGCGACCTGTTGGGCGACGCAGCACTGTCTGCAGGGGAACGTCAGCGCATCATCCACGGCGGCCCAATGATGGGTTTTGCCGTATCGGATCTCGACGCACCGATTACCAAAATCACCAACTGCTTGTTGGCACCCACTGCCCGCGAATTACCGCCCCCCGCACCGGCAAAACCCTGTATTCGATGCGGGCACTGTGCCGAGGCCTGCCCCGCCTCATTGTTACCACAGCAGCTGTATTGGTATGCGCGCGCTAAAGATCACGAACAGCTGTCGGAACATCGACTGCTTGACTGCATCGAGTGCGGTGCCTGTGCTTACGTCTGTCCAAGCCAGATTCCACTGGTTCAGTACTATCGAGCAGCCAAAGGGCAAATGCGCGATAACGAGCAGGAAAAGCGTCGTTCTGATAACTCTCGCGAGCGATTCGAAGCACGGCAAACGCGGCTTGAGGCAGAAACCCTCGCGAAGGAGGCTAAGCGGGCAGCTCGAAAGGCCGCCGCGCAAGAGAAAGCCGCGCAAGACGGCGTGGATCCGATTCAAGCGGCTATCGAACGAGCGCAAGCTCGCAAAATAGAACAAGGCGAGACGCCATGAGCTTACTGCGCGTCACGTCGCCCCATGTCTCCGGGCAGCACCAAGTATCGGCAGTGATGCGAGACGTTCTCTTAGCCACGCTGCCGGGCATCATCATACTGACTTGGTTTTTCGGTCCGGGAACCTTGATCAATATTCTGTTGGGGGCGATGATCGCCTTGATCACGGAATACGCCGTCACTGCATTGAGAGGCCAAAATCCTCGGATCGCAGTCAGTGACCTCAGTATTTTGGTCACTTCGACCCTGCTGTGCATCGCCCTGCCCCCTTATGCGCCATGGTGGTTGATCGTGATCGGTGTGGTCATTGCAGTGCTACTCGGCAAACATGTTTTTGGTGGGCTGGGCTAC
>JABJAS010000172.1 GCA_018666055.1 Halieaceae bacterium
ACCGAGGCCGAGCAGAAAGTGCAAGAGGTGGAGCTGGTCTTCGCCAATCAGGTGGGCGAAGAGTTAACGAAAACCTTATCGCGGTTGAATGAGTTGGCGGAAATCAACGCCGGTCTTTCAGACCGTGTACAGCAAACCGAAGTTCGCTCATCGGTCACGGGTACGGTCAAGCAGTTGTATTTTAATACCATCGGCGGTGTGGTGATGCCGGGTCGAGAGATCATTGAGGTGGTGCCACTGGACGATACCTTGTTGATGGAAGTGCGGATTCAGCCGAAAGATATCGCCTTTTTGTTGCCCGGCCAGCAATCGCTCGTCAAATTTTCTGCCTATTCTTTCGTGGTTTATGGCGGCCTTGATGGAACCGTTGAGCGGGTTGGGGCTGACACGATCATGGATGAAGACGGCAATCCTTATTACGAAATCAATGTGCGGACCGGCGAGCCCAACTTTGGTGAGGACAAGCCCATCATTCCAGGTATGACGGTTGAAGTGGATATCCTGACAGGAAAGAAGACCATTTTAGAATACTTGATGAAGCCCATTCTGCGCGCCAAGCAGTATTCCCTGTCTGAGCGGTGATGAACGCGGTACTCATTTCCGAACAAGCAACGCTTGCGGCGCGCTGGTCCGAGGCTTTCCCTGCGGGCAAGGTCACGGGGTCGCTCAAGCAGGCATTGCGAATTCCGAAGAAACAAGATCCTTTGTATTGGCTGGATCTGAGCAGCTTGCCGCAAGGTGACCGGTTGAATGCGGTCGATACGCTCAGCGTTCGCAGCAAGGTTGTCGTGTTGTCGTCCAGCCCGTCCCAAGCCGAGGCCTCGCAGTTTATTCGCATCGGTGCGATGGGTTACTGCCATTTGGGGACGCCTGTTGAGCGCTTGCAAGAAATTGCACTGGTGTTAGAGCATGAAGGGTTTTGGATGCCCAAAGAGATGATTCAGCGCATCACGCAGCTGACGCGTCGTCTGGGCGTGCGCAAATTCAACCCCGAACAAGACCCGGAACAGTTAACCGGCCGCGAACGCGCTGTGGCTGACCTCATCGGCCTGGGCGCGAACAATGCCGAAATCGCGAAGCGACTCAATATGAGCGAGCGCACTGTGAAGGCGCATCTAACGTCGATCTTTCAGCAGCTTAATGTTCGGGACCGTGTTCAGCTCGCTTTGGTGATGAATCAATTGCCATTGGGTTAAAGTCGGCCCCGAGAGTAAGGTTTCCCACCCCAAAATACTTTAAAAGTTTGCCCAAAAGTACAATGTTAATCGGCATTGTGCTGCCTAAAATTCAAGAGTCAAAAAAACCAGAGAGCCCCGCTATTGCGGAGCGCGGTGCAAAGAGCGCGGTGCAAAGCGCGTGGAGCAAAGAGCGTGGCTGAAAAAATAGAACGTTAGAGCACCTGGAAAAGCAGAAGACCAAGTAAACAATGCGACAAAGAAGCAATGCGGTAGAGAGAACGAAGAGAACAAAGAGAGCAAAGAGAACAAAGAGAACATTACGGCTCTCAAGCCGAAATACGGATGAGATACAGATGAAAGGCGGGGTCGCAAGCTAAGTCCCCGACTTTTAACCAACAGGATAAACAGCGGGCTTCGGTCCCACCGACAGACAAAAGGCACATTATGAGCACAGTACAAATCGCAGAAGTACAAGAGATCCAAGGCACAGCCTACGCGGTGAATGCTGACGGTGAGCGCCGGTTATTACAAGCTGGTGATGCGTTATTTGATGGAGAGTCTGTCGAAACTTCTGAAGGCGGCGTGGTTGAACTGATTTTGAGTGATGGGCAGTCATTTGTCATCGCGGGCCAGCCGGTCTTCTTGATTAGCGCGGATCTGATTGCGGACCTTGCGCCAGGCGCGGATGAAAGTGTGCTCCAAGCTGAAACCTTGGATGAGTTACTGGCCGAGGGCAGTCTTGAAAGTCTTGAGCAAATTATTGAAAGTGCAGATGAGGCCGAAGCGGAAAGCCTAGACGATCTGCTCACAGCGGCCGAAGAAGATCCCAGCGCCTCGGGCATTGATTTTGACAACCTGGCTGCAACCGCGGCCGGCGGGGATGACTCTGGCGCCGATGGTGGTGGCTCTACTATCGTCCAAGCCACTCGGATTAGTTCTAGCGGTGATGACACCTCTGCAACGCTGACCGAAGGTAATACCCAAGCAGCGCCAAACACTGATGCGGCGGGCGGCAACAATAATAGTATTTCAGTCGCGTTTGATGATGCCTTCGCAATTTCTGAGGATACACCGTCAGCCGGTAACCTCGCCGATAATGATGCGCTTTCTGGTGATGTCACGTTTGCCCTGCTTGATCAGGCTGGGCCGAGTAATGGCGCGGTTACGCTGAACGAAGACGGTACATTTGTTTTTACGCCAAATACCGACTTCGTGGGTGGCGACAGTTTTCAGTATGTGATTACCGATGCCAATGGGCAGACCTCGACCGCGACGGTTTCTATTACGGTCGAAGCCGTTAACGATGTGCCGGTTGCCGTGGATGATGTTGTTTTGGCACAGGAAGATGTGCGACTCGAAAACATTAATGTTCTGGACAACGACTCCGATAGCGATGGCAATCTCCTAACGGTCACCTCTGCGGTGTCTGCTGCCGGCGGGGTGGTCACGATTAACCCCGATGGCACTTTAAGCTACCAGGCACCCGCTAATTTTACCGGTGCCGACACGATTAACTACACCATCGATGATGGTGCGGGCGGCAGCAGTACCGCGGTTGTTAATATTGACGTAGCGCCGGTTTCGGATCTCGCAGCGGCAGATGACCAGAGCGCGGGTGCTGAGGACGCCGTGATTTCAGGTTCTGTTGCAGACAACGACACGACAGGCTCGGGTGGCGCGCTGACTTACGCCGTTGAGAGCGATGTTGAGAATGGCGCGCTCACCTTCAACACCGACGGCAGTTATGAATACACTCCGAATCCTAATTTTAACGGGACGGACAGCTTCACATATGTTGTGACGGATGCTGACTCAGGGGAGGGTTTGACGCAGTTGGTGACGCTGACGATTGATCCGGTTAGTGATCTAACGGCGGCAGATGATCAGAACGCGGGTGATCAAGATACCGTTATTTCAGGTTCTGTTGCAGGAAACGACACGACACGCTCGGGTGGTTCGCTGATTTATGCGATTGAGAGTGGTACGGAAAGCGGCGCGTTAATTTTTAACGCCGATGGCGCTTATGACTACACCCCGAGTTCAGGTTTTACCGGTACCGATTCTTTTAGTTACGTGGTGACCGATGCAGATTCGGGTGAGAGCGTTACGCAAACAGTCACCCTTACAGTTAATGCCTTGGACATACCGCCGGTTGACGAACCCCCGGTAGATGAAACTCCGATTGACGAACCTCCGGTTGTCGTGAACCAAGCGCCGATTGCCCAGGATGATGATGCAGCAGTTGTGCAAAACGTGCCGTTGTCCAATATCAAGGTATTGGACAACGATGAGGATCCAGAAGGGGAGGCGTTAACCGTGACCGCGGCGGTATCGGCGTCTGGCGCCTTAGTTTCAATCAACGCTGATGGGACCTTAAACTACACGCCCAACGTGGATTTTTTAGGTGCAGATACCGTTACCTATACGATAATCGATCCCGATGGCGCGACGGCCCAAGCAAGCCTGATTGTGGTTGTTGCGGAGCCGCAAGCGCAAAACGCCCTAGAAGGCGAGCCCCTTGATGTTTATTTAGAGGATACAGAGTTTCTTCGGTCCTTGCCTGCTGACACGACCGTGACGGTGGCGTCGTCGCAAGGGTCTATAGTTTCTATTTCAGAAGACGGCGTAATGAGTTACCAAGCGCCTGACGGGTTCACGGGTGAGGATGTGATCACCTACACCATTGATGATGGTCAAGGTAATGTCGTCACAAAAACAGTCGTGGTACAGGTTTATCCTCAAAATGCACCGCTGGTTGGCATTGATGACTCGGTGGTAACGCCAGAAGATGTAAGCCTTTCTAATATTGCCGTGCTCGCAAACGATAAAATAGAAGAGGGCTCGGAAGTCGCTGTGGTGTCTGCAACGTCGAGTTTCGGCGCGCAGGTTGAGATTAATGCCGATGGCACGCTTAACTATACACCGAAGCAAGATTTTACGGGCATTGATACCGTGACTTACACGGCCCGTAATGGCGATGGTATCGAGTCTACGGCAACTCTGAGCGTGGAAGTCACCCCCGAAAACGATCCGCCCGTTGCAGTTGTCGATTCAGTGACGACACTTGAGGATACCCCCCTTGAAAATATCAATGTGTTGGGTAACGACATTGATGTGGAGGGCGATACGCTGACAGTACTTGAGGTCAGCTCGGCTGAAGGCGCCCAGGTGTCAGTAAACGATGATGGCACCGTAAATTATCAGCCCAATGCAAACTTTAACGGCGTCGATACGATTACCTATAGCGTGAGTGACGGCGTTGGCGGTGTGACCACCGGTGAACTCAAGATATCGGTTGAGGCGGTGAATGATGCGCCGGTTGTAACCAGTGAGCAGGTCAGTGTAGTCCAGAATCAATCCCTCGATGCGATTGCCGTACTGCTAAATGATGAGGACCCTGATGGCAACCCGTTGTCGGTTGAGGCGGTGGTCGCCAGTGACGGTGGCACGGTCGAAATCAATGAAGATGGCACGCTGAAGTACACGCCCGCACAGGATTACGTAGGCCAGGAAACACTTACCTACACGGTGATCGATGGGCAAGGTGGTCGTGTCGAAGGGCAGGTTACCGTTTCTGTGTCTTTGTCAGACGATGGTCCAGTTGCCAATGAGGACAGCGTAAGTGTCGATGAAGATGGCCAATTGTTGGGCTTGGATGTATTGGGCAATGATCGCGTGGCGGATGGCGAGACCCTAAGCGTCGTCAGTGCAACCTCTGAGCAGGGTGCAACGGTTGTGATCAATGACGATGGCACGCTTGATTATGAGGCGCCAGCGAATTTCGATGGCATCGACGTTGTGACCTATACGGCTCGGGATAGTCAGGGCCGCGAGTCGCAATCAACTGTGACCGTGACCGTTAATGAGGTTAACGATGCGCCGGTTGCAAGTGATGATACAGCGACAGCCCTGCAGTCAGCGCTGTTAGAGAATATTAACGTTTTAGCCAACGATACAGATGTCGAAAACGATGCGTTAACGGTGATCGAGGCGGTTTCAGCAAATGGTGCAACCGTTGTGATTAACGCTGATGGCACCTTGAATTATCAGTCAGCAGATGGGTTCTCTGGGTTAGACACCGTGTCATATACCATTTCTGATGGTGCGGGCGGCACGAGTGGTGCAACCCTCAGTGTCACGGTAGAGCTTGGTGCAATACTGCCTGTTGCGGTGAATGATGGCGTCGGTGCAGTTGAAGATACGCTGCTTAAAAATATTAATGTATTGGACAACGATACCGACGCGAATAACGACACGCTCACGGTCACCTCAGCGGTTTCCACGGCTGGCGGCGCGGTTACGATTAATGCCGATGGCACGCTGAACTATCTGCCGCCTGCGAACTTTACCGGCGAAGACACTATTACCTACAGCATTAGCGATGGTAATGAGGGCGCCAGTACGGCCACCGTTACCGTGTCCGTGGCGAGCATCAATGACACGCCTGTTGCATTTTCGGCAAATGAGGATACGAGTGAAGAGATTGTGCTTAACGGGGCAGTCCCGGGGGCGACCGATGTAGATGGCACGATTGTCAGTTATACAGTGGTAAACGATGTTGCCGAAGGACTTCTGACGCTAGAAGTTGATGGCAGCTATCGCTTCGATCCAAGCAGTGATTTCGATGACCTAGCCGATGGTGAATCTCGAGATGTGACGTTTACTTACACAGCCACTGACAATGAGGATCAAGCGAGTGCGCCGGCAACGATTACAATCACGGTAACGGGCACCAATGATGTACCTGTTGCGAATGCTGCGACGCAGAATACCGATGAAAATACGGTTTTAGAGGGAACAGTTGCGGCAACGAGTGTTGACGGTGTCATTGCGAGCTACGCAGTTGCGTCCGATTTAGCTGATGAGGGGCAAGGGAGCCTCACGTTCAACGCAGATGGCAGTTATAGCTTTGAGCCAGGTGACGATTTTGACGACCTGGCCGATGGAGAGTCCCGCGAGGTCGCCTTCACCTACACGGCAACGGATAATAGTGGTGGCGTGAGCGCACCCGCAACGGTAACGATCACGGTGACGGGCACCAATGATACGCCCGTTGCAATCGGGGCTTCCGTTGAGACCCTAGAAGACACGAGCATCATTGAACTAGATGTATTGGGCAATGTCACAGATATAGATGGCGACACGATTACCTTGGTCTCGGTCGATTCTGAAGCGGGTGGCACGATTACCCTGAACGAAGGTGGCACGATTAACTATGTCCCCGCTGAAAACTATTTTGGCAGCGACACCCTGACCTATGTTGCAACCGATCCCGCGGGCGGGTCTGTCACGGGTTCAATAGCCATCGATATTATAGCGGTTAACGATGTGCCCGTTGTTGTGGGCGAAACGATCGTTACAGAGGAAGATGCGGCGGTTGATAATATCGTCGTGCTGGCCAACGACAGTGACATTGAAGGCGATGCCCTGAGTGTGACAGCGGCGAGTTCCGTAAACGGGGGCACGGTTACGATCAACCCCGACGGGACTTTAAATTACTCGCCGCCTGCTAACTTTAATGGTACCGATACCATTGAATACACGGTGACGGATGCGGGTGGTGCGGCCTCAGTGGGGGCGGTGCTGGTGACGGTTAATTCGGTTAATGACCAACCGATTGCCAGCACATTGGGCGCCACAACGGGGAAAGGGATCGCTTTAGAGGGCGATTTGAGCCTTAGCGTTGAGGCGGGTGATGCGCCTTTGACCTTTGGGTTGATGCCAGGCGCTGAACCTCAACACGGTGTAGTCACGTTGAACGATGATGGGACGTTTGTTTATACGCCGGATGAGGATTTTAGTGGTATCGAGCGGTTTGGTTATACCGTGACCGATGAGGACGGCGATCAATCGTTTTCAGTTGTGACGATCTCAGTTGTTGCGGACAGTTTTAGGGCTAACGCGGAGTCGGATCTGCCTGATGATGTACCGGTTGCGGCTTCAGATGTTTATGCGGTTGATGAAGATATGTCAATCACGGGCCGAGTCACGCAAAACGATGATTTGTCGACCGATGGCGACGGCACGAATGTGGTAACGGTTGCAGAAAGCGATGGGCCAAGCCACGGCGCCTTGACCATGAGCGAGGCGGGTGTGTTTGTTTACACACCCGATACCAACTATTTCGGGGCAGACAGCTTTAGGTACACCCTAACCGATGCCAATGGTGACACCAGCTCTGCCGTTGTAACGCTCAATGTGGGGCAAGTAAACGACGAGGCAGTCTTCGAAGGAGATGTCTCGGGCACCATGCTCGAAGATGGTGGCTTAGACCGGCCCCTGGGCGAAGGCGCTGAAGTAACTCCGATTATCGGCGCGCTTTCAGCAACCGACTTCCTCGGTGGCGTCTTAGAAGACACCGGACTGGCTGGGATTGACAATTTAGGAACCGAGAACGGCTTCCGAATCGCAGTCGATGACCAGTATGTCCAGGCCCAGGGCGGCGTCGCAACCATTGATGCGGATGGCAATTGGGCCTATACCCCGAACGCCAACTTTAATGGGCCAGACAGTTTCACCGTGTTGGTAACGGATGATTTAGGGAACGTTGAAAGTCAGGTAATTAATGTCACGGTTGATGTTCAGACTGATTTGAGTGCAGCAGATGATGCCATCAGCGTTGATGAAGACGACGTTTTAAATGCGAGCGTTGCCGATAACGACAGTACGATCTCCGGCGGCGCGCTCACTTATGCTTTGGCTGCCGGCGCAACTGTTGGCAATGGCGAATTATTGTTTAACGAAGACGGCAGCTACACCTATACCCCAAATACCGATTATTACGGCCCAGACAGCTTTAGCTATGTGGTGACCGATGCCGCCAGTGGTGAGAGCAGTACGCAAGCCGTTTCAATTACAGTGAACCCGGTTGTAGAAGCCAATGCCATCACCATCGATCGCATCGAAGGGGATTCCGGTGTTGCCGGTGATTTTCAGACCAACGACACGACGCTTACCGTATCGGGGAGTCTTGAAAAAGCGATTGCCAGCGATGAACGGGTCGAGATTTCAACCGACGGCGGGGAGACCTGGACAACCGTCACGGTCGATGGCACCAACTGGTCGTTTGAGGACCCAACTGAGCAAGACGCATCCTTTACGTTTGTGGTGCGCATTGCTGGGCCCGGCGACAGTGTCGGCGCAACGGCCGAACAGGCTGTAACCATCGATACCACACCGCCAATTGCCATAATTGAACTCGACAGCGCTATCACTTCAGACAACGTCATCAATGCCCAAGAATCTAACTCTGATGTAACAGTTTCTGGCTCGGTGGGCGGTGAGGCCCGCGTAGGGGATACCGTGACCCTGACGGTTAACGGCGTTCAAAGTCAGGCGGCAGTAGAAAGCATTGAAGGCGCATTACGTTTTAGCGTCAATATTCCAGGCGCTGATTTGGTGGCGGATGGCGACCTGGCCATCGATGCGGCGATCACAACAACCGATGACGCGGGTAATATTAGCGAAGTGGCAACAGATGTTCAGACCTATGCGGTCGATCTCGAGGCTTTCGCGACGATCACTGTTGAAGTCTTGCCTGAGTTAGAGGGCGTGGCCCTTGAAAATGCGATTGCGGTTGCGGCTTACCGTGGTGACGACCTCAATGTTACTGGTGTCGCTGGTCTGGATGCGGCTGATGCAGGTGAGATTACCTTAACGGTTAACGGGAACACTTATACGGGTGCTGTTGGCGAGCAAGGCACATATAGCATTGCCATTGCTGCAGCTGACTTGGTTGATGCAGAGAGCGCTGAGGGTACGACTCGCGCAATATCAGTCACGGTTGAGGCAAGCGACGAAGCCGGTAACCCGGCAACGGCATCTGCAGCAACCGATGTTTTGGTGCGCCCGGTTCAGCAGGTTCAGTTCACGGATAACTATGTCGACGGAGTGAGCTACAGCACGACGTCTGGTCTGTCGGGCACAACGGGCACGAATGAAAGCACCGGTGAAGCTGGTGCCCAAGGTTCTTTCCTGTATCGTGCAGGCGACACCATTACCTTGACGCTCGGTAGCGTCATTATTGCTGAATTTAGCGCCGATCAAGTTCAGGGCAACGTGCTTTTCTTGCAAGATATTGCCGGCGTTGCATTGAGCGACGTGAACAACGATTACGTTGAAAACATGGCAATTTTCCTTCAGACACTCGATGCCGACGCCAATGCTGATAACGGCATTCAAATTACGCCAGAAACGGCTGCTTTCTTCGAAGGCTATACGGACTCCGGAACGGGTGAGGCGCTCAACATAGCAACTGCTGGCAAGCAACTGTTGGCGAATGCACTGACGGCAGCTGCGAACGCCGTTGATGACCTAGGTAACAGCCTGAATTTATTACCCGCTGATTTCGAATTCAGCGCAGATAGCGAAACCGACCAAGATGGGGCAAATGATGAAGGCCTGTTAGAAAACACGTTCGAGACCGTCGCACTTCAGCACGTCG
>JABJAS010000173.1 GCA_018666055.1 Halieaceae bacterium
AGCCGCTACCACGAACGCATTGATGACTATATTGCGGGCAAGCTGTAACCCTGAGGGAGAAATCGACTATGAGCGCAACCGATGACCGTCACCGCATTCAGGACCTGATGCTGGCTTATGCCGCCGCCGTGGACGATAACGATATGGCCGCCTATCGCGACTGCTTCGACGACAATGTTGAGATCGTGGGTTTCGGGGAGTCGGTCATTCATGGCGCCGATCAATGGGTCGCCTCCGTCAGCAGCCAACTCGATGCCTTTACAGCAACCCAACACCTACTCAGTCCACCGCTTGCTACCGTGGCGGGCGATCGCGCGTCCGCGCGAACCGATGTCCAAGCACTCCATTTTCTCAAAACGCCCGCTGGCGGGACGTTTACACTGTGGGCGACCTATCTGACCGATTTCATCCAAATCCAAAACACCTGGAAAATCGCGCGACACGAGTTGCTGGTTCGCGGCACCCATCAGCACCCTTAATCGAGAGGTGCCGTCATTAAACTGATCTCTTTTGCGCCTGCCATCCGCGATCAGCTGCCATATTGGCTACTGACCCTGGCAGTGATGGTGTGTGCCAGCGCAGCGGCAGCTGCAACACCCTTCCCGCAAGTGATCTCTGCCGACAACGCCAAACAATGCAACACAGCGTTGCGCACCGCTCGACGTACGACCACCATTGGCGGATTAACCTTTCCCCTTAACGTGTTCAGCTGGAATGTACACAAGGTCCAGCAGCCAGCCGTGCTAGATGAATTCGCCGAGTTGGCCAACACCGCGCACTTAATGTTTGTGCAAGAGGCGGTACCGAGTCGCCAACTGCCCAGCCTCGTTAATGAAGCGTTATTCCCCGCTTTTGCCGCGGGCTACGTACAAAATGGGACACCGACAGGCGTCCTCACTCTGGCCAGAACACCACACCTAATGCACTGTCACCTGCTCGCGCTAGAGCCATGGCTGCGATCGCCTAAAGCAACCAGTGTCACCCTGTACCCACTCATTGACCGGCAGGAGAGGCTACTCGCGATCAACATACATGCCATCAATTTCACCCTCGGCGTGAGCGATTACCAAAACCAGCTTGCCGCCCTGACTGATTTAATAACAGCGCACGATGGACCGATTATTTTTGGTGGAGATCTGAATTCGTGGAGCCCAGCAAGGCAGCAAGTGCTACAGCACTTTACGTCCAAGATGGGATTGGTGGCCGTGCCGTTTGACCCCGACCATCGGGTCACCGTATTGGGAAGACCATTAGACCACCTGTATGTCCGCGGCCTGACTTGGGGGCATACCACGACCCACAAAGTCACGACGTCCGACCACAATCCACTCTTGGCGACATTACTGAGTGAGGACTCATGACAGTCACGCGATTCATCGCAGCGCTGGGCATGAGCATGCTGATGCTGAAACCGCTTCACCTGCAGGGTGCTGACAGCACCGAGCACGAGGTGCGTCTACTCATCGATGCCATTGCCGCGAGTCGCTGCAATTTCAATCGCAATGGCCGTCAGCACACGGCTGACGAGGCCGCGGCGCACTTGGAACTCAAATACGCTAGGGCGGGAAGGCACATCGATTCGGCTGACGAATTCATTACACAATTAGCAAGCAGCAGCTCATTCACGGGAAGGCCCTACTTAATGAGCTGTGAGGGTGACACCCTGCCTGCAGAGGATTGGATGATCGATGCGTTAGAGCAGATTCGTGCTCACACTCAGAGCCTCGATCAATCGACTGTTTCTGGATAGGCCCGAGACGCCACGAGTTCAGTCCAAGGTGCCTTGCGTTTCGCGCTGACGGACGCCGTCAGGCATTCATAAAGCATTGAACGTTGGATAGATGAGCCGCCTCATCGGGCGGCAACTTGTCGGCACCGCACCACAGTGCACGATTGGCAAGCGCCGTATCGAAGCCTTCAATCAAGGCGACAATGCGCCCGTCTCGAATTTTAAAAATGTGAATGTACTGCTGGTCATAACGCGTTTCTGCGCGGGAAAAGCCACTATTTTGCGCCATCGCGACGACCACCTCGCCAGTATCAACAATGACCTCATAGGCGGCGCAGAATGTGATGTCACTTGCCTCCACGCTACCGAAAACATGAGGGGTCACCTCTTCAAAAAAGCGATGCTTGCCGCGATAAACGCCCGACAAAACATGGTCCTGTGTTGGGCAGATTAAACAGAAGTCCTGATCGATCAAAGCATCCAGAACGGCGACATCGCCCGAACGAATCGCGCCATAAAACTGATTAACAATCTCACTCATCGCAGACCTCTCCAAGAGCCAGCACACCTTATCTGCCAGACAATCATCATGTCACCGCCGAATTTACGTGGCCCGCGAGCTTTGCAGTCCGCGGATAATAAAATGGACGAAAGCAAGCCACAGCGTGACATAAGCGAGGGAAAACCCCCACTGCCAGCCTAAGTAACCCAACACCACCCCGATGATCGGCAACATGGCAAACCAATGCCCCGGCACCCAGGCTGAATGCTTCCAAGAAAAATAGATAGCGGCAATGGCAGCCACTACCATGAGCATGGAAAATAGATCACGTGCCCAGGGCTTGAAATACATTAACGCGCCCAAAATGACTGCAGAAAGGCCCGCGACCGCGTGTGTTACCGCCCCCCAATCAATCGCAGACTTGCCGCTCGCAGACGGTGGTGCATCACTCATGTCGGTGTCCTCGGTGCCGGCTCACCCTCACGGTGACAGGTCACGAATGTACCCCAGCACGTTAGCGTAATGCGTCACGGAGTTGCCCGTTGCTCGCAGCGCAGCAACCGCCTCGTCAGCCACCGCACCGTAAAGCTCGATCGTGAAGCCATCTAAATACGGTGAAACAGCCTCCAGATAAGCACCGAGATCGGCGTTATTCAGGTGAAAAAGTAAAGCCTCGCTATCGGCATAAACCTCGGTCCAAACAAATCCCAACGCATCATCGGGATCCGCATCAAAGGTGTGCAGCAACATGCCCGGCTCCCCACGCTCAACCTGGGCATCGACCGCTCGGGATAGTGCCACTACCTCCTCGGCGGCATCAGGGAGCGCATGCAATCGGGCAATCAGAACAAAGGGGGACGGACCTGCAACCAGAGAACCCTGCTCACTCGCTGCGACAAAGGGCGCGCTAGCGAGCATAAAAAAAAGTAATAACCCACGCAGTACCATACTTAACACTCCTCTAATGACTGATTTTTGGCTGAAACGAATCCCGTCTTTTCCTGAGAAACGCTCGCCACTGAGCGAAGCGCACGGTATATGCTGACACAGCCCTGTTGTGACATCCGCCCTCCCAATCAATATAGCACCAGCGGAGAGGACGCCAAAACAGACGATATTTCGACATAAGGAGAGCACATCATGATCGTCAGCATCGGAAATTTTGGAGTTATTTTAGCGGCCATTTTGCTCTCTACCTCTGTGCACTACTTTTTCCTGCGGCACCTCAACGACGGAGGATGGCTGGCCACTCGATTCCCCCATTTACGGCTTGGCTATGGCGTGTTGGTGGCACTCATTGCCCACTCCATCGAGGTGTCACTGTTTGCCATTGCCTATCTTGTGTCCATTCGCTTGGGATTCGGCACATTGGAAGGTGAGTTTACGGGCACGGTTGCGGACTATGTCTACTTTTCCTATGCCGCCTTCACCACCGTTGGTTTTGGCGACATTACGCCCACAGGCCCATTGCGCTTACTCGCGGGGGTCGAAGCCCTCACAGGCCTGGTCTTAATCACCTGGACGGCCTCCTATCTCTATATAGAAATGACGCGTTTGTGGAAGATCCAGCCTTAATCCTCCGGCATGGGCGCTATCAGATCAAAGCGCGGCACGTTGCCCTCAGACGTGGTCACCTGCTCTTGAAACATCGATAAAGGACGAACCCAGAGCCCTCGAGCCCCGTATTCGGGACGATAGACGACCAATGACTCCCCAGTTTCAGAATGTTGGGCAACGCCCATTACCGAGTAGGTCTGACCTTTGTAATGACGATAACGCCCGACGACAAGATCACTCACTCAGCCAACCCACCAAACGCCTTTACCATTGCGGTTTGTAGGCCTTCTAAAATCTCGCAAAGAATCAAAAAATCAGCGTCCGCTCGGGCCAAGGGATCCTCTATCAACTCGTCATTGGCTTCACGAATCGCGTCAGTAAATTTGAGGCGACGAAAAGAGAGGTCTTTATCGACTACCGCGGCAACCCGATTACCCCATTCGAGGGCCAGTCGCGCCACTTGGTGCCCTGAAGACAGGTGCGCAAGCCCCTCCTCACTATCGAGCGGAACGCCCCGCACTTTGACCGAGCTCCCT